>NZ_JAAUVO010000029.1:0-35252 GCF_012030385.1 Microbacterium sp. B19(2022) | reverse complement strand
TGGCACCACCACCGCACCCTCGACACCAGCGGATGGGAGATCCGGATGCGCCACGGCACACCCCACGTCCGCGGACCCGCCTGGTGGGACCCCGCCAGACGCTGGCGCACACCACAACCCGCGACACGACAACCCGCGACACGACAACCCGCGACACCACGACCCGCGACACCACGACCCGCGACACCACGACCCGCGACACCACGACCCGCGACACCCCGGACGGCGACGCCGCGAACAACGACGCCACGGACGACGACGCCGCGAACAACGACGTCGCGACACGACGCACGTTCTGTTCCGCTGCGGGTGTGACACTCGGCGGTGAGTGGGACGAAGCGTCAGGCGACCTAGCGCGCGAGGAGTGACACCGCGACGATGGTGAGGGATACGGCCCCGAAAGCGGTGGCGAGCATCGTCAACGCGAGCAGCATCCCGCCCCCGGGCAGAGCAGCGGTCGAGGGCCCCGGGGCATTCGCGGAGTGCAGCGTGGCCGTCGTCTGCAGCTGTCGGCGCCGAGCCGCCAGCCAGAACGCGCATGCAGCGCCGATGCCGACCACTCCCGGCGCGAGCCCCCACGCCGCGGCGTCGGACGGCAGCAGGAGGGGGAAGATCCGCAGGGAGACGACCGAGCCGATCGCGACGGCGAGCGCAGTTCGCCGCCACGCGAGTTCCGTGCGCTCCGGCTGCAGTCCCGGATCGAACGGACCCGAGACGAGTGACCCCGGGGGGATGCGCCCCTGACCGGTCACCGCCAGAGCACCCCGGCCAGCACCAGCAGGCCCACCACCGTCACGACGACCGCGAGCACGATCGCAGAGAAGGCTCCGGGCAGTGGGCGCGACTGGCGCAGAGCGCGCTCCGCACGCATCCACTCCCACCAGGCGAGGGGCGCGACCGCCGTGCCGGTGATCATCAGCAGCAGTGAGGCTGCGAGACGGAACCCGGCATGCAGATCGAGGCCCAGTACTTCGAGGGCGACGCCACCCGCGATCAGCGCGAGTCCGGTGCGGGTCCAGGCGAGGAATGTGCGCTCGTTCGCCAGGGAGAAACGCGGATCGGGTTCTTCTCCGATGCCGTACACCGAGGCGGGAAAACGTCGCATCGCCTCATCGTAGCGGCGGGGTGCGGCGATCGCGGGGGAGCGGCCTTCGTCAGGAGATCGTGATCTCGAACCCGGTCGCGGTGGGGGTCACGGCCACCTGCGAGAGATCCGCGACCAGGACGGTCGGGTTGTGTGCTGCCGCGTGCTTCCCGACACCGACGACCCGCATGCCGGCCGCGAGACCCGCTTGGATTCCTGCGCCGGAGTCCTCGAACACGACGCAGTCCGCTGGGTCGATCCCCAGCAGACCCGCCGCGCGGACGAACCCCTCGGGATCGGGCTTGGAGGCGGACACGTCTTCGGCGGTCACGCTGTGCTCGGGGACGGTGAGCCCGGCGGCCTGCATCCGTGCGGTCATGAGAGCGACGTTGGCGGACGTGACGATCGCGTGCGGGAACGGCTGCAGCGCTTCGAGCAGCTCGCGTGCGCCCGGGATCTCGATCACCCCGTCGACATCACCCGCCTCCGTGGCGAGCATGATCTCGTTCTCGTGGAGGTTGATGGCATGGTCGCGCTCGGGCAGCATGATCGCCATGCTCTGGTGGCCCTGGCGGCCGTGCACGACGCGGAGCACCGTCTCGGGGTCGATGCCGTGCGGCTCGGCCCAGGCGAGCCAGAGCCGCTCCACGACAGCTGTCGAATCGACGAGGGTCCCGTCCATGTCGAGAAGGACGGCGCGGGCGGCGAGAGTCTGAGGCACCCCTCCAGGCTAGTGCGGGCCGGATCGGATGCCGCCGACTCCTATGATGTGCACCGGGAGGCACGGACGATGAATGCGCTCACGAAGAGAGTCGTGCAGGTGCTGCGGCAGGTGCGGGGTCCGGAGACGGCGGATGCCGTGTTCGAGGCGACTGCGCTGATCGTCGGCGCCGGCTTCCTCGTGATCGGCTTCGTCGTCGCGCTCCCGGTGTTCTGGGGGCATGAGCTGGCGATCAGCGGCAGCGGTTCGATCGGTGTGTTCGCGGCGTTCGGCGGAGCGATCACTGCGGCCATCGCCTTCGCCCTCGGGCGCTTCGCGGTGCGGCCAGAACAGGTGGATCCGGGCGCCGTCCGCGACGGCTTCACCGTGCCGGGAGACCGATTGCGCTGGTACGACCTCGCCGCCATCGCGTTCGCGCACGCCGCGATCGCCTACCTGGGCTGGCTCGGCATCGCGGAGCTTCTCGAACGGAGCTTCACGGATGCGCCGGTGTTCGCCTTCCCCGGCGCGGTACTGGTGGCGGTCGCCTTCGCCCTGACCGGCTACGTCTGCTTTCTCAGCGCGGTGGCCCTCACGCCCATGGTCCTCTCACTCGTACTCGCGGTCTTCCTCGTCGTCGGCGCCTTCGCCAGCATGCTCGCCTCCAGCGATGTGCACTGGTGGCGCGACAACCTGTCGGCGCTGGGGATGAGCAGCAACAGCTCGTCCGTCGCCTTCAACGCGACGCTGATCATCGCCGGGGTCATGGTGACGACCATCTCCCGGTATGCGACGGCCGGCCTCCCCGCCGATGATCCCGCCGACCGTCGCGGACGGTTCGTGGTGCGCGGGGGGCTGATCCTCCTGGGGATCTTCCTCGCCTGCGTCGGGCTGTTCCCCGTCGACGAGTTCTTCCTCCTGCACAACACCGTCGCGACCGGCATGACCGTCGTGTTCGGTGTCGTCGTGGTGGGGCTGCCGTGGCTCCTGCCCAGCATTCCGAAGGTGTTCGTGGGCTTCGGCTGGGCGTTCGTGCTGGTGATCATCCTGTTGGCCGCGTTCTTCGCGGTCGGCTATTACAACCTCACAGCCGTCGAACTCATCGCGGCGGTGCTGATCTTCAGCTGGATCATCGTCTTCCTGCGCACGGCGGGCTCGATCGGAGCAGTGCCGCCCGCCCACGCCGACGAGGTCGGGGAGGCGCTCACCGCAGGCTGACAGGGTCTTCCCGTCGTCTGCGCTGCGTGATCAGTCGCGGAGCTCTTGCATCGCCTCGCGCGTGCGACGCAGAGCGTCCACGGTCTCGTTGAACCTCCGCTTGGCGACCCCGACGAACAGACAATCCACGAGCGTGAGCTGTGCGATGCGACTGACCATCGCGCCCGCGCGGAACGACGACTCCCGCACCTCGGTGAACAGGGCGTGGTCGGCTGCCCGGGCGAGCGGTGAGTCCTTCGCCGAGGTCACCGCGATCGTCGCCGCTCCGTTCCGGCGCGCGGTCTCGAGGAAGCGCACCGTCTCGATCGTGGCGCCGGAGTGCGAGAACCCGATCGCGACCGTCGGTGCCGTCTGCAGCACGGTGGCGGCGACGGCCTCATGCGGGTCGGCGAGCACGTGGGCGTTGCGCCCGACGCGGAGGAGCTTGTGCGCGAGGTCCTCGGCGACGAACTGGCTGGCGCCGATCCCGTAGAGGAGGATGCGGTCGGCGCCGTCGATCGCGGTGATCGCGGCCTCGAGCACGTCGAAGTCGAGCCGGGCGACCGTCTCCTCGATCGCCAGGAGTTCGAGGGCCGCGAGCTTCGACACGGCCTCCTGCAGAGTGTCCGCATCGGAGATCTCCGACCCGAAGGCGCCCCGGGCGGAGAACTGCGCGGCCTCCTTGCCGAGCTCGGTCGCCAGAGCCATCCGCAGCGCGGCGTAGCCGCTGAAACCGATCGCCCGGCAGAAGCGCACCACGGATGCCACCGACGTCCGGCACTCCTGGGCCAGCTCGTTGATCGTCATGTCGATCACGATCGACGGCTGTTCCCGGATCGCCGCCGCGATGCGGGAGAGCGAAGGCGGCAACGTCGAAGCCGCGGCCTCGATGGTCGATTGGATGCTCACGCGGCCCTCCGGTCGTACGGGTTCCGGGATGTCCCGCGAGTGCAGCAGCGGGGTGGTAAATTCTTTCCGGTGATTCTACTTCGTATGTAGTCTCTTTCCATAGCTCTGCGACCGCGTCCGTGAGGAGAACCGATGCACGACCATCCGATCGCCTCCGTCGACCTCGGCAAATCCCGCTGCCGCATCACGATCAGCGGTGACGCCGGACGGAGGGAACGATCCGGCGTCGGAGCCCCCGGTCTCGCGGCAGCCGACGGCGTCAGCGCATCGTTCGACGCGATCATGCCCCTGCTCGAAGGCGTCTCCGGTCTGGAACGGATCGGCGTCGGGGCCGCCGGGGCCTGGCTCGCGCCGGAAGCCGCCCGCGAGCTGGCCGAACGACTCGCCGTCGCGACGGCTGCGCGCACCGTGGTGGCCTCCGATGTGGTCACCGCCCACGCGGGAGCGCTCGACGGCGGAACCGGCGTGCTCCTCATCGCGGGGACCGGCGCCGCCGCCCTCGGCATCGACGGCGACGGCGCACGACTCGTCGACGGCTGGGGTCCCGAACTCGGCGACTTCGGCAGCGGCTCCTGGCTCGGACGCGAGGCGCTGCGCGCGGTGCTGCGTGCCGCGGACGGACTCGCTGCGCAGACCGGCCTCACCGACGCGATCGCGGGTCCGGTGGGCGCCGTGTCCGACATCCAGGAGTGGATCGCCCGGAGTGAGCCGTTGCCACGGCGCCTCGCGACGCTGGCGCCTCTCGTCCTCGACGCGGCGGAGGCCGGTGACGACGTCGCCCTCCAGATCTCGACGGAAGCAGTCCACCTGCTCACCGCCACGGCTGTCGCCGCTTCCTCACTGGCAAGCGACGTCGCACTGCATGGCGGCCTCACCGGCCATGACTGGTTCCGCGTCTCCCTCACCTCCTCGCTGCACGCTGCCGGTCGCCGGGTGATCCCCGCGGTCGGCGATGCCCTCGACGGTGCGCTGCTGATCGCACGCCGCACCGACCTCCCTCACGAAAGGTTCGTCCACCGTGCCGAATGACGACTCGCGTCTCGCCTCCCTCCTCTCCGTGCTCGAAGGCCTCGGCACCGAGGCGTCCACGACCGAGCGCGGGGATCTCGACCTGTTGAGCACGGCCGAGCTCGTGCGTCGGATGAACGCCGAGGACCGTCGGGTCCCCGAGGCGGTCGCCGAACGGGCGGACGAGATCGCGACGGTCGTCGACGCGATCACGGAGCGGTTCCGGCGCGGCGGTCGGCTCATCTACATCGGGGCCGGCACGGCGGGACGCATCGGCGTGCTCGATGCCAGCGAATGCCCGCCCACCTTCGGCACGGATCCGTCGATGGTGGTCGGGCTGATCGCCGGCGGAGAGATCGCGATCCGCTCCGCCGTGGAGAACGCGGAGGACGACGCGGAGGCGGCAGGCGAGTCCCTCCGCGAACTCGGACTCTCCGCCGACGACACGGTGGTCGGCATCTCGGCCTCCGGACGCACGCCCTATGTCGTCGGCGGGCTGAACTACGCCCGCAGCGTCGGCGCGTTCACGGCGGCGATCGCCTCGAACGCGGACTCCGAGATCGGGGCCGCGGCCGAAGTCGCCATCGAGGTCGTGACCGGGCCGGAGTTCATCTCCGGGTCGACGCGACTCAAGGCCGGCACCGCGCAGAAGCTCGTCGTGAACATGCTCACGACCCTGTCGATGATCAAGCTCGGCAAGACCTACCGCGGGGTGATGGTGGACCTCCTCGCCACGAACGAGAAGCTCCACGCCCGTTCCGTCCGCACCGTGTCGCAGCTCGCGGGCGTCGACATCGACGTCGCGGCCGCCGCGCTGCAGGGGGCTGACGGCTCGGTGAAGCGCGCGCTGCTGATGCTGGCGGTCGATGCCACTCCGCAAGACGCGGCGGCTGCGCTCGACGAGGCCGACGGGGTGCTCCGCGACGCGATCGCCGCTCTCGCCTGACTCGGAGGAGCCGTGCGGTCAACCGCTCAATAGGATGCGGGTGTGGATGATCTCGTGCCGGCGGCGCCCTGGCTGCTGACGGCGGCGGCGGTCATCGCGGCGGCGACGTCCTTCGCTGCGAGACGAGCGGTTCCGTGGCAGGGTCGCCAGGTGGTCCTGGTGATGGCTGCGGCGATGCTGGTGACGGCGATCACGGACGGTGCGCCGACGGTGGGACTCGTGCTCGGGGCTGTGCTGCTTCTGTCGGCCATGCTCGGCACCGTGGGTGTCCGCGGCACGAGGGACGCTGCCGGGTGCTTCCGCCGAGCTCTCGTCGCGCTGCTCCTCGCCGTCTGCTCGTTCGAGAGCGTGGCGACGGGTACGGCGCCTGATCCGGGAGCGCACGGGGGACACGGCGGGCTCTCGGGGCTGATGGCGGTGCTCGTGGTCGCCGGGGTGATCGGCGTCGTGCTGTGGAACGTCATCGAATCCTGGATCGTCGAGCCCGTGCATCACGGTCGCGTCGCGCGGTTCGTGATGATCGAGTCGTGGGCGCTCGCGGCCGGTACCGTCGTGATGTGCCTCGGCACATGAGTGTGCCCGCGGACCCGCGGGAGTCGGTCCGGTAGCGTGGCCGGATGCCCCTCGCCCTGATCACCGGCGCCGCCCGCGCGAACAGCATCGCCGCCGGCATCGTTCCGCGCCTGCGCGCGGCCGGCTGGACCGTCGTGACCAGCGACCTCCGCGACGCCGACCACCCCGCCGACCTGTCGACCCCGGATGGGCCCGAAGCTCTGGTCGCCGAGGTCGTGGCGGCGCACGGTCCGATCTCCGCGCTCATCCTCAGCCATGCCCACGACGTGCAATCCGGCATCCTCGACACCACGGCCGAGAGCTTCGACCTGCACGTCGCTGTGAACGCACGGGCGAGCCTGCTGCTGATCGCGGCATTCGCGCGGCAGGTCGGCGATGACGGGGGAGTGATCCTCGCCCTCACCAGCGACCACGTGACGGGAAATCTGCCGTACGGCGCTTCCAAGGGCGCTCTCGACCGGCTGGTCATCTCGGCAGCCCGCGAGTTGGGGCCGCGCGGGATCTCGGCGAACGTGCTGAACCCCGGGCCCATCGACACCGGCTGGATGGACGACGAGACGCGCACGGGACTGGCCGGGATGACGCCGCTCGGGCGGCTCGGGCAGCCCGCCGACGTGGCCGCGGTGGTGGAGTTCCTCGTGTCGGACGAGGGCCGCTGGATCTCGGGACAACTGCTCAAGTCGGACGGGGCGTTCTCGGCGCAGTACTGACCAGGCGCGCTCTGACCGACTCCGGTCGATGCGCGCGCCGCCGATTCGGCTCGTCAACTCGCGGCTTGTACTCTGGTGGCATCCCCCGATCCACCCGGCACACTCGCGCGCCGGCGATCTCGGCGCGCGCTCACACATGCAAGGATGCAGATGAACGATTCCGCGGCACACCGCGACGACTGGGCTGAGAGCGAAGAACTGGCGGAGCGGATGATCCCGCTCATCGGGGCGCTTCGACGCGAACACGATGTGGTCACCTCGCTGCACGGGCACCGACTGCTCGGACTCTCGGCGACGGGACTGGTCGAGGTGCACGAGCGCGTCGCCCAGCTCGGACACGAGCGGCTCCCGATCGAAGACACCCTCGCCGTACTGGAGGCGATCCACGCCCTCGCCCCCGGCGCCTCCTCCCTCGACGTCGCGCGCCTGGTCGCCGGGCACGCCGAGAGCGACCAGTCGCTGGAAAACTACCTCGCCGAGGAGCTCGCACCCGCCAGGGGAGCCGTCGCCGCCGAGCCCACCGACGTGGTGCTGTACGGCTTCGGCCGCATCGGGCGCCTCCTCGCCCGCATCCTCATCGCCCACACCGGCGGCGGCAGCGGACTGCGGCTGCGCGCCATCGTCGTCCGCCGCGGGGCGGAGAACGACCTTGCCAAGCGCGCCTCGCTGCTGCTGCGCGATTCGGTGCATGGCCGCTTCGCCGGCTCCGTCACCGTCGACGAGGAGGCCGAGCAGATCATCGCGAACGGCACCCGCATCCAGGTGATCTACTCCGACGACCCGGCATCCATCGACTACACCGCCCACGGCATCCACGACGCGATCGTCGTCGACAACACCGGCCGCTGGCGCGACGAGGAGGGCCTCTCCCAGCACCTGCGCTCGACGGGCGTCGCCCGCGTGCTGCTCACCGCGCCGGGGAAGAGCCCGCTCAAGAACATCGTGCACGGCATCAACGACGAGACGATCGCCGACTCCGACCGCATCCTCTCGGCGGCATCCTGCACCACGAACGCCATCACGCCCGTCCTCGCTGCGATCGACGAGGCCTACGGCGTCGTCAAGGGTCACGTCGAGACGGTGCACTCGTTCACGAACGACCAGAACCTGATCGACAACTTCCACAAGGGCGACCGACGAGGCCGCTCGGCGGTGCTCAACATGGTCATCACCGAGACCGGAGCCGCGAAGGCCGTCGCCAAGGCACTCCCGCAGTTGGAGGGCAAGCTCACCGGCAGCTCGATCCGCGTGCCCACGCCCGACGTGTCGCTCGCGGTGCTGCACCTGACGATCGAGCGCCCGGCCACCAAGGAGCAGGTCAACGACTACCTGCGTCGTGTCTCGCTGCACTCGAAGCTGCGCCAGCAGATCGACTACGTCGAGAGCCCCGACGTCGTCTCCACGGACTTCGTCGGCTCGCACCGCGCCGGCATCGTCGACGGTCTCGCCACGATCGCCGACGAGGACACCCTGATCCTCTACGTCTGGTACGACAACGAGTTCGGCTACTCGTGCCAGGTGATCCGCGTGCTCGAGGTCATGGCGGGCTCGCACCCGATCGTGCTGCCCGAGCGCCGCGAGGTGACGCTGCAGGGCTGAGGCTCCTCTGCGCCGCGTCGGTGGTGCCCGGCATGATGGGGGCATGAAGACCGCGACCCTGCTCGCCGAGCGCCTCCGATCACACCGTCTGAGCGCGCCGACGCGCACGGTGGCGGATGCGGCGCATCACATGCTCGCGGTGCAGAGTCAGGACTTCACCGCGGGTCGCTGGGCCCTCGCCGCGCGCACCCGCGGGCCGGTGCGTCTGCGCGATGTCGACCGTGCCTTCGACCGCGGCGACCTCGTGCGGGCGTGGACCATGCGCGGCACGCTGCACACGGTGCCGGCGCGGGACCTGGGGTGGATGCTCGAGGTCACCGCCGGCCGACAGCGACAGCAGGCGGCCTCCCGACATCGCGACCTGGGAATCGACGACGACATGGTCGCGACGGCGGCGCGAGCGCTCACGCCGCAGCTGCGCGACGGCGGCCGCACACGCGCCGAGATGTTCGAGATCCTCGAGGGCGTCGGCATCGACCCCACGGGGCAGCGCGGCATCCATCTGCTCTTCACCCTCACGATCGACGGCCTCATCTGTCAGGGACCCGTCGTCGCGCGGACGGGCATCACCCGAGACCAGCGGTTCGTGCTGGTCGACGAGCACATCCGCGAGCACACGCGCCCGGCCGACCCGCTCGCCGAGCTGTTCGTGCGGTACATCGACGGACACGGACCGGCGGGCGTCGCCGACTTCGCCTGGTGGTCGGGACTCACGCTCGGGCAGTCACGCGAGGCGGTCGAGCGTGCGGCCGGACGGGTCGACGAGGTCGACGAGGGGCTGTTCGTATCGCTTCACCGTCCGCGGCGCGCGACCGGCGCGGCGACGGTCCACGCCCTCGGTGCCTTCGACGAGTACTACATCTCCTACGCCGACCGCGCGACCGTGTGCGCGCCCGAGCACCTCGCGATCGTCGGTCCGGGCAAGAACGGCATGGTGCGCGCCACGCTGGTTGAGCAGGGACGCGTCATCGGATGCTGGACGCACGCGAGCGCGACCCGCGACCTGCCGCCGGAGCTGTTCGTGGAGCCCGCCGAGCCGGCAGCCGTGGAGGCCGCGCTGGCGCGATTCGCCCACTTCGCCGGCGACTGAGCGCGTCGCCGGCGAAGAAAGCGGTCACCGAGAGGCGAGCACGGCCTCCGCGGGGGCGGCGAGTGCGGCGATCTCGGGAGCCAGCGCGATGAGGCGCTCGTTGGCCTCGGGCTCGGCGACGGTCGCCCGGAGCCCCTCGCCCGGGAACGGTCGCACGAGCAGGCCGTGACGTTCCAACAGCTCGGCGGCAGCGGAGGTGGCATCACCGAGGGGAAGCCAGACGAAGTTGCCCTTGCTCTCGGGCAGCGTCAGACCGGCGGAGGTGAAGGCGGCGACGACGCGCTCCCGTTCGACGACGAGCTCGGCGACCCTGGCCTCGAGCTCGTCCTCGGCGGCGAGGGAGGCGATCGCGGCGGTCTGCGCCAGATCGGTCACGCCGAACGGGATCGCGACCTTGCGCAGCGCGATGCCGAGCTGCTCGGGGGCGATCGCGTAGCCGATGCGCATGCCGGCCAGGCCGTAGGCCTTCGAGAAGGTGTGCGCGACGGCGACGTTCGGGTAGCGGCGGAAGTACTCGATGCCGACGGGGGAGTCGTCGCGGTCGTTGAACTGCACGTACGCCTCGTCGATCACGACGACGATGTGCGACGGGACCTGGGCGAGGAACCGGTCGAGCTCGGCGTCGCCGATCGTGGTCCCGGTCGGGTTGTTGGGGTTGCACACCAGGATCAGGCGCGTGCGGTCGGTGATGGCCGCCCGCATCGCATCGAGGTCGTGCCGGTGGTCGTCCGTGAGGGGAACCATAACGGGCACGGCTCCGGCCGCGCGAGCGAGCATCGGATACGCCTCGAAGGACCGCCAGGCGAACAGGATCTCATCGCCCTCACCGGCCGTCGCGCGCATCAGCTGCGAGACGACCTCGACGGATCCGCTGCCGAGCACGACGTTCGCCGCCTCGACGCCGAACCGCTCGCACAGCACCGCGGTGAGGGCGGTCGCCGCGGTCTCGGGGTAGCGGTTGATGTGCGCGAGCCGGTCGGCGATGGCCGCGGTCACCGACGGGAGCGGGGGATAGGGGTTCTCGTTCGACGACACCTTGAACACCGGTCCGGTGGTCTCCGCCTGCGACGCGGCCTTCCCCGGGGTGTATCCGGGGATCGCGTTCAGGTCCTCCCGCAGTCTCAGCTCCGACATCCGTTCCGCCTCTCTCATCATCCGCTCGTGCGGCACCCGTCCGTCCGTTTGACAGTGCCGGGCATCATCCATACTATCGCAATTGAATATATCGAATGTGGTCAATTCGGTCGATGAAGGCCGGAACGACGGAAGGAGCGGAGCGACGGTGCCCCAGTCTGCGGTGGATTCCCCGGAAGCGTCCCTCGCCCTGCGCGTGCGGGCGATGCGGTGGGAGGCGCGGGACGTGCTGTCCCTCGAACTCGACGACCCGACGGGCGCGCCCCTGCCCGCGTGGGAGCCCGGCGCGCACATCGACCTCCGCTTCGCGAACGGAGTGGAGCGCCAGTATTCGCTGTGCTCCGCCCCCGACGATCGCACTGCCTGGCGCGTCGCGATCCTCGCCGAGAGCCCGAGTCGCGGCGGGTCCCGCTACGTGCACCAGACCCTCCGGGTCGGCGAACTCGTGACCGTCTCCGCCCCCATCAACCACTTCGCGCTCGCCCCCGCATCGGAGTACGTGTTCGTCGCGGGCGGCATCGGCATCACGCCGATCCTGCCGATGCTGGCCGAGGCCGTCCGCCGAGGGATCCCGTGGCGCCTGGCGTACCTCGGCTCGACGGAGGAGCGAATGGCGTTCCTCCGCCACCCCCAGCTGGCCGGGGGCGAGACGCTCCTGGTCCGTGGCGACGCCGACGAGCGACTCGACCTCGCCGCCTGGATCGGCGTCCCCTCCGCCGGGACCGCCGTGTACGCGTGCGGCCCCGAACGCATGCTGGATGCCCTCGAAGCGCTCAGCCTCGACTGGCCGCACGGCGCCTTGCATCTCGAGCGCTTCCAGCCGAAGACGTTCGGCGAGTCGCAGGGTGCCGACACCTTCGAGGTCGTGGCGACCAGGTCCGACCTCGTCGTCACTGTCGACCGCGGCTGCAGCATCCTCGAGATGCTCGAGAACGCCGGGATCGGGGTGCCGAGTTCCTGTCTCGAGGGTGTCTGCGGCACCTGCGAGACGGCCGTGATCGACGGCGCCCCCGAGCACCGGGACTCGATCCTCACCCCCGACGAGCGCGAGAGCAACGAGACGATGATGATCTGCGTGTCCCGCTCTCTCGGCGAGCGTCTCGTCCTCGACATCTGACCCCCGCACGAACGGAGCGAACATGGACACCGGAACCGCATACGGCCTACGCCTCGGGCAGCCACTCAACGAGCTCGCCCAGGTCGGCCCCGGCACCCCCTACGGCGAGGTGCTTCGCCGCTACTGGCACCCGGTCGCGAAGGTCGAGGATGCGACGACGCGCCCGATCTCGCTGCAGGTGCTGGGCGAGGAGCTCGTGCTCTTCCGCACCCGCAAGGGCAAGGCCGGCCTGCTGCACCCGCGCTGCATCCACCGCGGCGCCTCACTGTTCTACGGCGGCGTCGAAGAGGAGGGCATCCGCTGCTGCTACCACGGGTGGGTGTTCGACACCGAGGGGCACTGCCTCGAGCAGCCGTGCGAGCCCGAACTGGGCCTGCACCGCGACCGCGTGCGTCAGCCCTGGTATCCGGTCGAGGAGCAGTACGGCCTGATCTGGGCATACCTGGGCCCGCCCGAGAAGAAGCCCGTGCTTCCGCGCTACGACACCCTCGAGGAGCTCGCCGACGACGAGCAGCTGATCGTCAACGACCAGGGCGTGGGCGGCGGCGGGCCAGCTCAGCTCGACTTCAACTGGCTGCAGCACTGGGAGAACGTGATGGACCCGTTCCACGTGCCGATCCTGCACGCGCGCTTCAGTGGCAACCAGTTCACGCCCGAGATGGCGCTCATCCCCGAGGTCAGCTACGAGTACACGCCGCTCGGCGTGCGCAGCATCCAGATGCGCGAGCTCGGCGACGGTCGTCAGCTGCGCCGCGTCACCGAGGTCATCTTCCCGAACCTGCGGGTCGTCGCCAGCCCGAAGCTCAGCTCGGGACAGACGAACATGATCGGCTGGGTCGTGCCGATGGACGACACGAACTTCCGCATCTTCACCGTGGCGCGTGACGCCGACCCCGACTTTCTCGCGAAGCTCCGCTCCACCCACGAGGGCAAGCCGTGGAAGGAGCTCACCGACCTCGAGCATCAGCGCCTCCCCGGTGACTACGAGGCGCAGAAGTCGCAGGGTGCCATCTCGCTGCACTCCGAGGATCACCTCACGACCACCGATCAGGGCATCGCGATGATCCGGCGGATGATGGCCAAGCAGCACCGCGCGGTCGCCGCCGGCGGCGACCCGGTGGGCGTGAGCTTCGACGAGGCGGAGCGGCTGGTGCGCATCGAGGGCGGCAACTACTTCGAGGGCGCGGCAGACGCGCCGCTGCTCGCCGACGCGGTGGACGACTGACATGGCGAAGTACACGGCGCGACCGCCGCGCGGAGACCGCCCGGTCCTCGTGCTGGGGATCAGCGACGTGTTCGTGATCGAGGGCGAGCCCTCGGTCCCGGTGAGCATGCACCACCTCTCCGCCTGGGGCCGGTGGGTTCGCGACGTCGCCATCCCGGATTCGGCGGCCTGGCGCCTGCACGAGCTGGCCGAGCACTTCGACATCGTCTGGGCATCGGAGTGGGGACACAACGCGCACACGGCGTTCCGCGGGCCGCTCGAGTTGCCGGAGGAGCCCTGGCCCTTCCTGCCCGTGCAGTTCGACAAGCTCGCGCACATCCGCCGCTATGCCGACGGTCTGCCGTGGGTCTGGGTCGACGATCCTCTGGTGGATCTCAGCGGGGAGCCGCCGGAGTGCGAGGACGGGATCGTCGTGCGGGTCGACCCCGCGGCCGGCATCCTCAGCCTCGACCTCGAGGATCTGCTGACACGGACGCGCGCGCTCGTCGAGCGGCGCGCGGGAGAGAACACGATGAACACCAGCGAGGAGCGACGATGAGCGCAGACGTCGCGATCATCGGCGGACGCGTGGTCACCGGCCTCGGCGAGGAGCTCGACGACGGCACGGTGCTCGTGTCGGGCGGCCGCATCGAGGCGGTCGGTGTCAGGATCTCCGTGCCGGACGGTGCGCGGGTGATCGATGCCACGGGGTGCTGGGTCCTGCCCGGACTCATCGATCCGCACAGCCACATCGGCGTGCACGAGGAGGCGAACGGCCCCGCGGGCTTCGACGGCAGCGAGGTGTCGTCGCCCGTGACCGCTGGGGTGCGGGCGATCGATGCGATCAACATCGAGGACATGGCGTTCGCCGATGCGTTGGCGGGCGGCATCACAGCTGTGGTCGTGAAGCCGGGGTCGGGGAATCCGATCGGCGGGCAGAGTGTGGCGATCAAGACCGCCGGCGGACGCTCGGTCGACGAGCAGGTGATCCGTGCGGCGCTCGGCATGAAATCGGCGCTCGGCGAGAACCCGAAGCAGGTCTACGGGGAGCGCAAGCAGCTGCCGTCGACCCGCCTCGGCATCGCGCTCGTCATCCGGCAGGCGCTCCTGGACGCGCGCGACTACGCCGACCGACGCGATCGCGCCCGCGCCGAGGGTGCACCGTTCGCGGTCGACCTGGGAAAGCAGGCGCTCAGCGAGGCCCTCGACGGCACGCTCTCGTGGGAGCAGCACGCGCATCGGCACGACGACATCGCGACGGCGCTGCGCATCGCCGAGGAGTTCGGGCTGCGCCTCGTGCTCAACCACGGAACCGAGGCCCACAAGCTCGCCGACGTGCTCGCGGAGCGCGATGTGCCCGTCATCTTCGGCCCCATCCTGTCGAGCCGATCCAAGGTCGAGGTGCGCGAGGCCGATCCGGCGAACCTCGCGACCCTCGCCGCGGCGGGAGTGCGCGTCGCCCTGACCACCGATCATCCGGTGGTTCCCATCGGACTCCTCGCCCTGCAGGCCGCCGTCGCCGTACGCGCCGGCCTTCCCCGCGAGACCGCCATCGCCGCCATGACCTCGGCCGCGGCCGACATCGCCGGCATCGGCGACCGCGTCGGTGCGCTGGAGGTCGGCCGTGACGCGGATGTGGTTCTGTGGACCGGAGACCCGCTCGGCGTCGCCTCGACCGTGCGGGAGGTGCTCATCGACGGACGGACCGTCTACACCGCGACGAAGGAGAACCCGTGACGCTGCGCGAAGATGCCGCCCACCTGCTGCCCGAGCTGGTGGATCTGCGGCGCCGCCTGCACCGCATCCCCGAGGTCGGTTTCGACCTGCCGCAGACGCAGGCCGTCGTGCTCGCGGAACTCGCCGGCCTCGGCCTCGAGATCACGACCGGCAGTGACCTGGGCTCGGTCACCGCGGTGCTGCGCGGGGCGGCGGACGGCCCGTCGGTGCTGCTGCGTGGCGATATGGATGCGCTGGCAATCGTCGAGGAGACCGGGCTGGAGTACGCGTCCGTGAACGGCGCCATGCACGCGTGCGGTCATGACCTCCATGTGGCCGGACTCGTCGGCGCCGCCCGGCTGCTCGCGGCACGGCGGGAGAGCATCGCGGGGTCCGTCGTCTTCATGTTCCAGCCGGGCGAGGAGGCCGGCGGAGGTGCGCCGCTGATGATCCGCGACGGCGTGCTCGACGCGGCCGGCGCGAGGGTCGAAGCGGCCTACGGCATCCATGTCGGTCCGGGGGAGCGCGGCACGTTCCAACTCAAGCCGGGCACGATAATGGCCGGTGCGAACGTGCTGAAGGTCACCGTGCACGGTCGGGGCGGCCACGGCTCCCGCCCGCATCAGGCGGTCGACCCGGTGCCCGCGGTCGCCGAGATCGTGCTGGCGCTGCAGAGCTGGGTCACCCGGCGCGTCGACGTGTTCGACCCTGTGGTGCTCTCGGTGACGAAGCTGTTCGCGAGCGAGGTCGTGAACGTGATCCCCGAGCAGGCCGGGCTGGCCGCGACGCTGCGCACGTTGTCCGAGGCCTCGATCGCACAGGCCCAGGCGGAACTTCCGCCCCTCGTCGAGCGCATCGCGGCCGCGCACGGGTGCACGGCCGATGTCGAGGTGATCATCGGCTATCCGGTGACCGTCAACACGGCCCCGGAGACCGCGGCGGCGACGGCGGTGCTGCGCGAGGAGTTCGGCGACGAGCGGGTAGAAGAGCTCGCCGTGCCGTGGATGGCCTCGGAGGACTTCTCGTTCGTGCTCCGCGAGGTTCCCGGGACGTTCCTGTTCCTCTGTGCCACGCCGCCGCACGTCGATCCGGACGACATCCCGATGAACCATTCACCGCACGCGGTCTTCGACGATGCGGTGCTCGGCGATCAGGCCGCGGCGCTGGCCGCGCTCGCTCTCCGGCACGTGTCCCGCTAGGCGCGGTTCCGGTGAGGTGCCCGGCCGTCAGCGCCCGAGCGTGCGGTGGTCCAGCACGGCCTTGCGCCCGGCCTCGACGTCGCTGCTGCGGATCGCCTCGATGAGCGCCTCGTGGATGTGCAGACGCTCGTCCGTGTCCTGGCGGAATCCGGGGACGGCCAGTGCGTCCTCATCGGCCGCGCCGGCGGTCTCGCCCTCGATGTAGTCGACGAGGTTCAGGTAGAACGTCCGCAGCACCGCGTTCGGCGAGATCTCGGCGATGCGGCGATGCAGCCGCCAGTTGCCGTGCAGCCCCTCGATCGGGTCGTGCCAGTGGTCGGCGAGGTCGGACATGACCGCGTCGAGGTCGGCGATGTCCGCGTCGGTGCGGTTCAGGACGGCATCGTGCATGACCGCCTCGTCGAGGGCATCGAGCACCTTGATCACATCGTTGACCGGAGCGCCGGTCTGGCGCAGGCGGAGCACGCTGTGGGCGAGACGGATGAGCGGCGACTGGTCGGCGACGAAGATGCCGCCTCCCGGGCCCGGGCGCAGGTCGACGGAGCCGCGGGCGCGCAGCACGCGCAGTGCCTCGCCGAGTGTGGCCGGCGCGACGCCGAACTGCTCGCACAGGTCCTGGCGCGTGCCGATGCGGTGGCCGGGGGTGAGGCCCTCGGACTTGATCATCCCTTCGACCTCGGTCACGACGCGGTCGGCGACGGACTGTGCGGGCGCGACACGCTGGAAGGTGCGCGCGTCATCCTGGGTGCTGGCCACGGGAGTCCTTCGGTCGGGGCAGTGTTGTGCAGCGGATCTCTCACATCCTAGAGACGCCTCGCCGCCGGGGAGCGGCGACTCAGGGCGATTCTCCTATTTGCAGTAATTGAATGTATCTAATACAGTCAATCACGCAATGCTGCTCACGAGAGGAAACAGATGACCGACCACACCGGTGGCGATCTGCTCGCAGACTCCCTCATCAACCAGGGAGTCTCACGGATCTTCGGTATTCCGGGCGTTCAGCTCGATGCCGCCGCAGACGCCCTCCATGCCCGCGCCGACCAGGTCGACTTCATCTGCGCCCGCAACGAGCAGGCGACGACCTACATGGCCGACGGGTATGCGCGCAGCACCGGAGACGTCGGTGTCGCCATGGTCGTTCCCGGCCCGGGAGTGCTCAACGCCCTCTCCGGTGTGGCGACGGGCTACTCCGCGAACTCGCCGATGCTGCTCATCGCCGGACAGATCGATTCGAAGGCCATCGGCCGCGGACTCGGCGCCCTGCATGAGATCCCCGACCAGACGGGCATCCTCGAACGGCTCACCAAGTGGACCGGCATCGCCCGCTCCGCCGACGAGATCCCCGGACTCGTGCGCGAGGCCTTCGTGCAGCTGCGCAGCGGCCGCCCGCGTCCCGTCGCGATCGAGGTGCCGCCGGACGTGCTCGCCGCCACCTCGCGCATGGCGGCGGCCGAGATGGTCGCCGACGCCCCGCTCGTTCCCGACGAGCAGCAGATCCGCGACGCGGCGGCCCGGCTCCTCGCCGCCCGGCGGCCGATGATCGTCGTCGGCGGCGGAGTGCTCGCCTCGAACGCGTCCGTCGCGCTGCAGGCGCTCGCCGAGGCACTGGAGATTCCCGTGCTGATGACCGAGAACGGCCGGGGAGCGCTCGACGCCCGGCACCGCCTCGCCTTCGACGCGCTCGCGCTCCGTGCCTTCCGTGAAGACGCCGATCTCGTACTGGCGGTCGGAACCCGCTTCGTCTCCACCTTCGGAACCCAGGTCGACACCCATGGTGCGCCGGTGATTCTCGTGAACGCGGAAGAGGCGGACCTCGGCGGCCCGCGCGCCGCCGTGCAGACCCTCCACGCCGACGCCCGGCTGGCGCTCGCCGCGCTCGCCGCCGAGGTGGGCTCCCCGCAGCGCGATTCCCGCGAGAGCGAGTTCGTCCGCGTCCGCTCCTGGCTCGCCGAGCAGTTCGACGACATCGCCCCGCAGCGCGAGTACCTCGCCGCGATCCGCGGTGCGCTGCCCGAGGACGGCGTCTTCGTGAGCGAGTTCACCCAGGTCGGCTACGCGGCCAGTGCCTGCTACCCCGCGTATCAGCCGCGGACCTACATCGGCCCCGGCTACCAGGGCACGCTGGGCTACGGCTTCGCGACGGCTCTGGGCGTGAAGGCCGCGGATCCGAGCCGCTCCGTGGTCTCGGTCAACGGCGACGGCGGATTCTCCTGGACGCTGCAGGAGCTGTCGACGGCGACGCGCTACGGCCTCGGGCTGGTGACGATCGTCTTCCACGACGGCTTCTACGGCAACGTGCGCCGCATCCAGAAGAACCGCTACGGCGCGCGCTACTTCGCCAGCGACCTGACGAACCCCGACTACGGCAAGCTCGCCGACGCGTACGGCATCCGCTCCGCGCGGGCGTACACGCCGCAGGAACTGGCGGGTGTGCTCGCCGATGCGGTCCCCGCGAACGAGCCGATCCTCATCGACGTGCCGGTGGGGGAGTTCCCCTCGCCGTGGCACCTCATCCATGAGGGCGTCCCGCGTCCCGTTCCGCTCGCGCCCGACGCGCACCTCGTGCAGCGGGCAGGGGTCTGACATGACCATCGGGCACGACATCGCAGGCATCAGGGAAGATGTCGATGGCCTCAGGGCGATCGATGTCGTCAGCCCGGCCGACGGCACCGTGATCGGTACCGTCGTCGCAGGCGGCCCCGCGGACGTCGATCGCGCGGTGGCTGCGGCCGCGGACGCGTTCGGCAGCTGGTCCACGACGCCGATGGCGCAGCGGATCGCTTACGTAGAGGCGCTCGCCGAGGGGTTGGCGCGCCACCGTGAGCTTCTCGCCGCGACCCTCAGCGCCGAGATGGGCTCGCCGATCGCGTTCGCGCGTTCCGCTCAGGTCGGGGTAGCGATCGCCGACCTGAACATGCTCGCCGATGCTGCCCGCGCGCACGTCGAGCGGGAGGCGGTGTCGAACTCCCTCGTCGTCTCGGAGCCGGTCGGCGTCGTCGCCGCGATCACCCCGTGGAACTTCCCGCTGCACCAGATCGTGCTCAAGGTCGGCGCCGCCCTTCTCGCGGGCTGCACGGTGGTGCTCAAGCCCAGCGAGGTCGCCCCTCTCAATGCCGCGATCATCGGGGACATCCTCCGCGAGATCGGATTGCCGGCCGGTGTCGTGAACATCGTGCACGGCGACGGCGCAGGCGTCGGCTCGCCCCTCGTCGCCCACCCGGGCGTCGACATGGTCACCTTCACCGGCTCACGCCAGGTGGGGGAGCAGGTGGCTCGCGCCGCGGCGGCGACCATCAAGAAGGTCGCCCTCGAGCTGGGTGGCAAGTCCGCCGCGATCGTGCTCGACGACGCACCGCTCGAGGAATCGGTGCGCGGAGTGCTCGCCTCGTGCTTCGCGAACGCCGGCCAGACCTGCGCCGCGCAGACCCGCGTCCTGGTACCGGAGAGCATGCGCGATGCCTGGCAGAACGCCGCGCTCGAGGTCGCCGCGGGCTGGGCCCCCGGCGATCCGCGCGAGGAGGGGACGGCGACCGGACCCCTGGCCTCCGCGCTGCAGCGCGATCGCGTCCGCGCGCACATCGCCACGGCGATCGACGAGGGTGCGCAGGTGCTGACCGGCGGTCTCGATATCGTCGAACCGACGGCAGGCGGCGCCTACGTGCAGCCCACGATCTTCACCGATGTGACGCCGGACATGCGGATCTTCCACGAGGAGGTCTTCGGTCCGGTGCTCACGATCACCCCCTACGGCACGGTCGATGAGGCTGTCGACCTGGCCAACGACAGCGTCTACGGACTGTCGGGCGGCGTGTGGTCGAGCGACCCTCGACGCGCCCTCGACATCGCTCTGCGCATGCGCACCGGGACCGTCGGCATCAACGGCGCAGGCCTCGATGTCGGTGCACCCTTCGGCGGATACAAGCAGTCGGGCGTCGGCCGGGAGTGCGGTGTCCACGGGTTCGAGGAGTTCCTCGAGCTCAAGTCGGTGATGGGCGCCGCTGCCCTCATCGACGATCGCTCGTGAAGTTACATACCCGAAACACCGGCGACACGAGCCAATAAAGAGTAATTCATAACATTCAATTGGGTTGACCCGCACCGTGCGGAACCCGTGAGAGAGGACACCATGAGACGCAGCATTGTCGCCGCGGCCGCCGTCGGCGTGACGGCCCTCGCCCTGTCCGGCTGCGCCGGTACGGCGGAGCCCGGGGGAGGAGAGGCACAGACGATCAAGATCGCCGTGCAATCGGATCCCGGAACGCTCAACCCGATCACGAACGCGACGAACGCGAGTGAGTCCGTATCGACGTTCGGGTACGAGTCGCTGCTCTTCTACCCGACCGGCGAGGAGCCCCGGGGGCTGCTCGCCGATTCGTGGGAGTCGACCACCACCGGCGTGGAGTTCACGCTCAAGGACGGCATCCTCTGCGCCGACGGCACGCCGTTGACCGCGACCGATGTCAAGTCCACTTTCGAGTACGCCGCGGCCGACGAGACGGGCTCGCCCTACAAGGGCGTGTACTTCCCCGCCGAGGGCCTCACGATCGAGGCGGACGACGATGCCCGCACGGTCACCTTCACCAGCGCGAACGCCCAGAGCTTCCTCGCCGAGACGATCGGCGCCCTGCCGATCGTATGCGCGTCCGGTCTCGCCGACCCGGCCGTTCTCGACACCGAGTTCCACGGCACCGGCGCCTACGCGTTGAAGGCGTCCTCCCCGGGGCAGTCGTACACGTTCACGCTGCGTGACGACTACACCTGGGGTCCCGACGACACGACCAGCGAGACAGCGGGGCTGCCCGGCACGGTGGAGATCTCGATCATCGAGAGCGACTCGACCGCCGCCAACATGCTCCAGACCGGCGAGGCCAACGTCGCAGAGGTCGGCGGCAGCGAGCGCGACCGGCTCGACAAGACCGAGTTCGCGAAAGAACTCGAGGTGCCGCTGCGCCCGGGGCTGATCTTCTTCAACCAGGCGGAGGGCCGGGTCGGCCACGATCTCGCCGTCCGTGAAGCTCTCGCCCAGGCTGTGGACCGCGAAGCCGTCGGACCTGTCGCCTCCGCGGGTCGCGGCGAGCAGGTCACGACACTCGTGTCCGAGTTCGGCGCCGCGTGCACCGCCATGGACAGCTCCAGCGCCATCCCCGACTACGACGTGGATGCTGCTGCTGCCGCACTCGACGCCGCGGGCTGGGTCGAGGGTGCCGACGGCATCCGCGCGAAGGACGGCAAGCCGCTGTCCATCCTGATGCTCTACCCGGCATCCGAGAGCCAGGGCGTCACCGCCGCGATCGAACTGCTGCAGACCGAGTTCAATAAGATCGGTGTGGATGCTGTGCCCACCCCGTCCGCGTCCTACACCGACGTGATCTTCTCCGGCGGCGACTGGGACATCGTGTGGGCCCCGATCTTCACGAGCCTCCCGAGCGACTGGGCCGGCATCCTGGGCGGCGAGTTCCCGCCCAACGGCGGCAACTGGACCTACAACAGCAACCAAGAGTACTTCGACCTGGTGGGCGAGGCGCAGGCGCTGGCCGGAGCCGACTCGTGTGACGCCTGGCAGGCTGCGCAGGACTCTCTGTTCCGCAACCTCGAGGTGCTGCCCGTCTACTCGTCGACGTCGACTTTCTACGGTGTCGGTGTGGAGTTCGGCATGTCGAAGAGCATCCTCGCTCCGACCACGATCCGCGTGACAGAGTGACAGGATGACGTCGCAGATCGTGACGCGGCCGAAGACCGTCGTGGTGGCCACCCCTCGGGGTGGTCGCCACGGCGGCGGCCGCTGGATCCCCTTCCTCCTCCGGCGCATCGGCCGGATGCTCATCGCGATGTTCGTGATCGTGACGGCGGCATTCGTCGTCCTCCGCGCCGCCGGGGGAGACCCGGTCCGTGCGGCTCTCGGACCGACCGCACCGGCATCCGTGGTGGCGGAGCGCCGGGCGCAGCTCGGGCTCGATGATCCGCTCATCGTGCAGTTCTGGAACTATCTGACGGGCATCGTGTTCCGCGGTGATCTCGGCGTCTCCCTGATCACCGGACGATCGGTGAACGAGCTGGTGGAATACCGGCTCCCCGCCACCGTGCAGCTCGCGGGCATCGCGTTCATCGTGATCCTGCTCATCGCGATCCCCCTGGGGCTCGCCATCGCGATCCTCACCGCCGGCAACCGCCGTCGCCCCGTCGAGGTCGCCTTCACCTCGGTGACGGGCTTCTTCGCCGCCGTGCCGGAGTACCTGATCGGTGTCGCGCTGCTGACGCTGTTCGCCATCACGATCCCGCTCCTCCCGGTCGCCGGCATCAGCGGCCCGCAGTCGTACATCCTGCCCGTCCTCGCGCTCGCACTCGGCGCGTCGGCGTCGCTGTCCCGCATCGCCCGCGTCGAGGCGCTCAATGTGCTCAGCGACGACTACATCCGCACCGCGCGCTCCAAGCGGCTCCCGGCCGCGATGGTGTACTTCCGGCACGCCCTGCCGAACATGCTCACCGCCACCCTGACCCTCGGCGGCGCCCTGCTCGCGACGATGATCGCCGGCAGCGTCCTGGTCGAGCGGGTCTTCAACTGGCCGGGCATGGGCAGTGCCTTCGTGCAGGCGATCATCACCAAGGACTACGGCATCGTGCAGGGGCTCGCGATCGTCTACGCGGCGATCATCCTCGTCGTGAACCTGCTGGTGGATGTGGTGCTCGCCATCCTCGACCGTCGTACGACCATTCTGGAGACCGCATGACCTCCTCGCACCGGCGGCGCTCCTGGCTGCTGCAGTCACCGATGGCGCTGATCTCGCTGACCTTCATCGCGATCTTCGCCCTCCTCGCCGTGTTCGCCCCGATGCTGTGGGGTACGCAGGCCGAGACCCCGTCGCCCGCTGACCTCCTCCAGCCGCCGAGTGCCGAGCACCCTCTCGGCACCGACGCACTCGGGCGGGACCTGCTGCTGCGCACGCTCGTGGCCACGCGGCTGTCGCTCGTGATGGCGCTGACCGCGACCGCGATCGGCGCGGTGGCCGGGCTGATCCTCGGCGCGCTGCCGGTCGTCGCCGGTCCGCGCGTGCAGCGCCTGTTCGGCTCGGTCATCAACACCTGGCTCGCCTTCCCGGTGCTGCTGGTCGCGATGCTCACCGTGATCCTGCTCGGCACCGGCTCCACGACGGCCGTGATCGCGCTCGCGCTGACCATGACCCCCTCGTTCGCCCGCCTCGCACAGACGCTCTCCTCGCGCGTCGGCGGTTCGGAGTACCTGGCCGCGGCCCGCCTGCTCGGGGTGTCGAAGACGCGTCAGTTCACCCGTTATATCCTTCCCAACATCGCCGAGCCGGTGATCGTGAACGTCACGATCTCGATCGGCGGCGGACTCCTCGCCCTGTCCAGCCTCAGCTTCCTCGGCGTCGGCGTGCAGCCGCCCGAGTACGACTGGGGCCGCCTGCTCAGCGAGGGCTTCGAACAGGTGTACAGTCAGCCGTCCGCGATCGTCGGTCCCGGCGTGATGGTCGTGCTCGCCGGCATCATGTTCGGCATGTTCGGCGAGGCCCTGGCTTCGCACATGCGCGGCCGTGGGCGCACCCGTACGCTCAGCGCCCGCGAGCTCGGCGACCCTGCCCGCGTCGCCTCGACCGAAGCGGTCGACGAGCGGGCGGACGATGTCGAACCGCTGCTCGACGTCGTCGGCCTCAGCGTCTCGTTCCCCGGCGAGCACGGCTGGGTACGCCCCGTGCAGGACGTCTCGTTCCGCATCGCCCCCGGCGAGATCGTCGGCGTGGTCGGCGAGTCCGGCAGCGGCAAGAGCGTCACGATGATGGCGATCGCGCAGCTGGCTCCGGCCGGCGCCGCCGTCAGCGCGCAGCGCCTCACCTTCGCGGGCGAGGAGCTGTCCGGGCTGTCGAGCGAGCGCGCGGCGAAGAAGCTCGGCACGAGGGTCGGTGTCGTGTTCCAGGACTCGCTCACCGCGCTGAACCCGGCACTCCGCGTGGGTACGCAGCTCGCCGAGGTGCCGCGCGTGCACCAGAAGGCGACGCGGCGGGAAGCGGATGCCGCGGCCGTCGACGCGCTGGCGGCCGTGTCGATCACCGATCCGGCGCGCCGGGCCAAGCAGTTCCCGCACGAGTTCTCCGGTGGCATGCGGCAGCGTGCGCTCATCGCGATGTCGCAGATCGGGAAGCCGCGGCTGATCATCGCCGACGAGCCCACCACGGCGCTCGACGTCACGGTGCAGCAGCGGGTGCTCGCCCTGCTCCGCCGCGAGTGCGAGGAGACCGGGGCGGCGGCGATCGTCGTCTCGCACGACATCGCGGTGCTGGCCGAGCTCTGCCAGCGCATCCTGGTCATGTACGGCGGCCGCATCGTCGAAGACGTCGACGTCCGCCACCTCGCGGAACCCGAACGGCTGGCGCACCCCTACACCCGCGCGCTGGCGGAGTCGCTGCCGGATCTCGACACCGACCGCACGGCGCCGCTCGCGACGATCCCCGGCGAGCCGCCGGACCTCGCACAGCCGGTGGTCGGCTGCGCCTTCGCGCCGCGCTGCGCGTTCGCCACCGAGCTCTGCCGCACCGAGACCCCTCAGCTCGTCGCCCACGGCTCCGGCCGCGTGGCGTGCTGGCACCCGCAGGACGTCGGTGTGCACGAAGACGAATTCGCGAAGGCGGGTGCATGATGGCCGATCTCGTCATCGAGAACCTCGTGGTCACATTCGGTCGCGGCCCCCATGCCGTGAATGCGGTCGACGACGTGTCGCTCACGGTGCCGCACGGCACGACGGTGGGGCTGGTGGGCGAATCCGGATCGGGCAAGTCCACGGTGGCGCGCACGGTCGCGGGGCTTCAGAAGCCGACGTCGGGCCGGATCCTGCTCGACGGCAAGGACCTCGCGGTCGGACGCCGTGATCGCAGGGCCCACGCCCGAGACGTGCAGATGATCTTCCAGGACCCGTACTCGTCGCTGAACCCGCGCATGTCGGTGGGCGAGACCCTGGACGAGGCGCTGGCCACCCACGGCTCCGGCAACGCCAAGGCTCGTGCGGCCGGCGTCAAGGAGCTGCTCGAACTCGTGCGGCTGAAGCCCGGTGTGTCGGAGTTGCATCCGTCGAGCCTGTCCGGCGGCATGCGGCAGCGCGTCGCGATCGCCCGCTGCCTCGCGGTGAAGCCGCGCCTGATCATCGCGGATGAGATCACGTCCGCCCTCGACGCCTCGGTGCAGGGTGCGGTGCTCAACCTGATGCGCGACCTGCAGCGCGAGCTCGAGCTCTCGGTGCTGTTCATCACCCACAACCTCGCCGCGGTGCGCTACATCGCCGACACCACGGCTGTGATGCGCAGCGGAGAGATCGTCGAGCACGGCGATGCCGACGCGATCGTCACGAACCCGCAGCATCCCTACACGCAGGCGCTCGTGGCGGCCATCCCGCGCATCCAGAACGCCGGCACCGACAGCCTCCTCCACTCGATCGGATCCTGAATGACCCTGCTCGACGACGCTCAGGTCCTGCTGCCCGAGCTCGTGGCCCTGCGCCGCGCCATCCACGCCGACCCCGAGCTGGGTCTCGAGCTGCCGCGCACGCAGCGGCGGGTGCTCGACGCGCTGGAGCCCCTCGGACTCGAGGTGGTCCTCGGTGAGGGCCTGAGCTCGATCGCCGCGGTCGTGCGCGGCGCGCATCCCGGACCGACCGTGCTGCTGCGTGCCGACATGGATGCGCTTCCCCTCGTCGAGGACACCGGGCTCGACTACGCGGCATCCGGGGAGCGGATGCACGCCTGCGGGCACGACCTGCACGTCGCCGGTCTCGTCGGAGCCGCCCACCTGCTGGCGGGGCGCCGTGAGGAGCTCCACGGCGATGTCCTGCTGATGTTCCAGCCGGGCGAGGAGCTCGGCGACGGCGCGAAGCGGATGCTGGCCGAGGGGCTCCTCGAGACCACGGGCTCCCGGCCGGTCGCCGCCTTCGGCATCCATGTCGTGCCCGGCGAGTACGGCGTGTTTTCGACCCGTCCCGGCGCGCTCATGGCCGGCGCGATCGAGGTCGAGATCACCGTCACGGGAGCCGGGGGACACGCCTCGGCGCCGCATCTGACCCGAGACCCCGTGCCCGTCGCCGCCGAACTCGTCACCGCCCTGCAGACTTTCGTCACCCGCCGCTTCGACGTGTTCGATCCGGTCGTCCTCAGCGTCACGCAGCTGCATGCCGGGGGACCGGCCCGGAACATCATCTCCGACACCGCCACGCTCGTCGCCTCGGTGCGGGTGCTGTCGCACGAGTCGAGTGCGCGCGTGCAGACGGAGATCCCCGCACTCGTCCGCGAGATCGCGGCCGCCCACGGTTGCACGGCCCAGGTCGATGTGACCGTGCTGTGCGCGCCCACCGTGAACGATGCCCGCGCGGTGGAGCGGGTGCGAGCCACGCTGCAGGGCCAGTTCGGCGACGAACGCGTGTGGGAGACCGCGCACCCCGTGATGGGATCGGAGGACTTCTCCTTCGTGCTCGAACAGGTTCCGGGGGCGTTCCTGTTCCTGCGGGCGACGCCGGCGGAGGTCGATCTCGAGACGGCGTCTCCGAACCACTCTCCGACGGTCGTGTTCGACGATGCGGTCCTCGCCGATCAGGCCGCGGCGCTCGCGGCTTTCGCGCTGGAGACGCTCACCGCCTGATCCGCAGCCTCGTCGGGCTCCTCAGCGGGTGAGGAAGGCGCGGAGGTCGGCGTTCAGGCGCACCGCGACCTCGGGGTCGCTGTACATCATGTGGCCGGCGCGGTACCAGTGGGTCTCGGTGCGCTCGCGCGGCAACCCCCACTGCCGCAGCAGGTGGTCGGCCGCGCCGACGGTCGTCAGCGAGTCGTACACGCCGGTGCCGATGAACAGCCGTCCGCGCGGAGTCTGCTTCATCCAGCGTGACAACCGTGCCGGGTACGGGTACGTGCGGAACGGGGAGGGCCGTCCGTAGGCGACGAACTCCGCGCCGCCCTGCTCGTCCCAGTCCCAGTCCCGGCCCGCCTCCGGGTCGACCACGCGATACGGCTGCGTGGGGGCGGTGCCGAAGACGTGTCGCAGCAACTGCTGCAGCCCCGCCACGTACCGCGGGGAGAGCGCCACATCGGAGGCGTCGTACTCGAGCTCACCGGAGCGGCGGTCGGCCGCCGGTGCGGAGTACCGGCTGTCGGTCACCCCGAGCACGCGTCCGGGGAGCAGACGCGAGCGGAAGTCCTGCTTGCTGACCCAGAGCCGATCGTCGGCGAGCTCGCCCGCGGGGAGCCCGATCATCCGCGAGAGGCGCTCCGAGACGGCGGCGCGCTCGTCGACCGGCAGCTGGTCGCCCTGCAGCATCGCGAGGGCGAGGTCGCCGCGAGCGAAGTCCAATGCCGCGGTGATCGCATCCTCGACCGTCTCGTGTTCGCGGGAGCCGACGCCGTGATGCCAGGCCGTCGCCGCCTTGAACGGCAGGTTCGCGAGCGCTCCGACCACGTTGCCCGGACGATCCAGCGTCTCCTGGATGTTGACGGCCTGCCCCAGCAGCACGATGCCGTCCAGCGGCGCGGTGTCCATGCTGTGCGATGAGGTCGCGAGGAATGCCGCACGCAGGGTGCCGTAGCTCTCTCCGAGGAAGAACTTCCGGGAGTTCCAGCGCCCGTGCCGGTCGACCCAGTCCGAGATGGCGGCGGCGATGGCGTCGGCGTCTCCCTCCACGGAACGGAAGTCCGACGCATCGGCATCGTCAGCGAAGTCGCCGAATCCGGTGCCGGGTGCGTCGAGGAACACCAGGTCGGCGACGTCGAGGATCGTCGACGGGCTCTCCTCCACGCCGTAGGGAGGGTGCCCGGCGTCGGCGAGGTCGACGGGGACGTGGGCGCGCATCGGCCCGATCCCGCTCAGGTGCAGATAGAGCGTCGACACTCCCGGACCGCCGTTGGTCAGGAACAGCACCGGGCGATCCGTGCCGTCGACGATGTAGGTGAACGCCGAGATCGTCCCTTGCGACGAGCCGTCCGAACGCCGCAGCGGGAGCTCTTCGAGGCGGGCGGTGTAGGCCAGGTCGCCGATCCGGCCCGCGGCCTCGAGCGCGATCATCCGTGCGTCGTGGCGTCGCGATAGAAGTCGTCGAGATCGCTCTTCATGCGCTCCACCGCCCGTTCGTCCACGAAGGTCATGTGACCCGACTCGTAGAACGTGAACCGGATGTTCTCGCGCAGGCTCGGCGCCAGGTACAGGTGCGCCACGTCGACCTCGGGTCCGAAGAACGGAGTGGCCAGGTCGTAGTACCCGCCCATCACGAACACCTTCAGGTTCGGGTTGCGGCGCACGGCGGCCGACAGGTCGATCGAGACGTCGGGCACCAGCTGCGGGGCATCCACGCCCGGTGCCTTGTGCGTCCAATCCCATGCGCGGGAGATGGGCATGTTGTGCAGGTGGCGGTAATGCAGCTCGCTGGTGAAGCCGATGTCGTCCGCGAGGTGGGCGCGGTACGTCGAGAGGTGTGCGCTGTTGACCCCGGCGGTGGCGGCGTCGTCGGTGGCCGGGTCGTGCGAGCCGTTGCCGACGACGTACTGGTGCTCGGCGGTGAAGCGGGTGTCGAAGCGGCCGATCACGCGCCCTTCGTCGGCGAGCAGGGCGTAGCGGTACTGCTCCATCCCGATGCGGAAGTGGTGCTTCTTCAGGTAGTCGGCGTCGAGCCCGACGAGGGCGCTCATGCGTTCGGCGACGGCGTCCTCGAGATCGGTGGGCAGCAGATCGCCACGCAGCAGCGCTTCGGCGAACGGACCCTGGGCGAACTCGCGTGCATCGACGAGGAGCGGCTCGAGCGCGGTGTGCGCGGTGCGGACTTTGCCGTGGTACCAGGCGGTCGCCGCGTACGAGGGGAGCAGATTGATGTACTCGCGGGGTCCGCCGAGGTTGCTCTCGCCCCAGTTGAGCACGGTCGACAGGAGCACGACACCGTTGAAGTCGAGGCCCTGGTTCTGCAGCCGGTGTACGAGCGACGCGGCACGTGTGGTGCCGTACGACTCGCCGAACAGGAAGCGTGGCGCGTTCCAGTTGTTCGTGATCGTGAGCCAGCGCGTGATCGCCTTCGCGAACGCGGCCACGTCCTGGTCGACGCCCCACAGCTCGGCCGGGGTCGCATCACCGAGGAGACGCGAGTATCCGGTGCCGGGCGCGTCGATGAACACGAGGTCAGAGGCGGTGAGCAGCGTGTGCGGGTTGTCGCCGCTCGCGTAGGGGGCGGGCGGCGTCGCGAGGGGAGTGTTCGTGGGCGTGCGCTTCGGTCCGAAGCCGCCGATGTTGAGCCAGAGGCTCGCCGAACCGGGGCCGCCGTTGAACAGGAACGTCACGGGGCGCACCGGGGCGCCCTCCTCGCGGTCGGCGATGTACGAGGTGTAGAACACGCTCGCGAGCGGGCGATGCTCGTCGTCGCGGACGATCACGGTGCCCGCTCCGGCGCTGTAGTCGAGCGAGCGGCCGCCCGCGGTGATGCGGTGGCGGCGTGAGGTGAAGGTCTCCGTGTCAGGTGCGTCTGCGGGGGTCGGCTCGGTCACAGGTCTCCCTCGGGAAAATGAATGAGTGAATTGAATATATCTTAATCATTCACTCGCGTGACGACCGAGGAAGTTGTAGACCTCGTTGTCATCCACGCCGGGGAACGCGCCGCGGGGGAGCGGGGAGAACATGTGCGTGTGCACGCGCGCGCTCGGCCAGGCCCTGCCGTTCCAGCGCTCGGTGAGTTCGGCCGAGGGCCGCCGGCAGCAGGACTCATCGGGGCAGGTCGACACGGCGCGGTCGCTGGTCTCGCGTCCGCGCCACCACCGCGCGTCGTCGAACGGCACCCCGACCGTGATGGAGAACTCTCCATCGGTCGATGCCCCGGTCTGTGTCGAGCACCAGAACGTTCCCGACGGTGTGTCGGTGTACTGGTGGTGCTCCGTGGTGCGGTTCTGCTGAGTGAACGCGGCGCGCGCCTGGAACTTGCGGCATACCCGCTGTCCCTCCACCGCGCCGGTCACGTCCATGGGCAGCGGCAGGTCGTCGTTCTCGTAGACGCGGGTGATCGCGCCCGTGGCATCCACGCGGAGGAAGTGCAGCGACATCCCGAGGTGCTGGGTGAGCAGGTTCGTCATGCGCATGCCGGCGCCCTCGTGCGTCACGCCGAACGCGTCGCGGAAGTCTTCGACCGCGAGGTTGCGATCCTTCTTGGCCTGCTGCAGGAACGCGACGGCGGCCGTCTCCGGCATCAGGCAGCACGCGGCGAAGTAGTTGATCTCCAGCCGCTGCTGCAGGAAGTCGGCGTAGTCGGTCGGAGGCGTGTGGCCGAGGTAGCGGTGCGCCATGGCCTGCAGGGCCATCGAGCGCAGACCGTGACCGCCGGGGATCGACGCCGGCGGCAGGTAGATCCGCCCGTTCTCGAGGTCGGTGACCGATCGCGTGGAATGTGGCAGGTCGTTGACGTAGATCAGCTCGAAGCCGAGCTTCTCGGCCATGATGCTCACCGTGCGGTGGGTGAGAGCGCCCTGCACGTGCCCCGCGGCCTTCAGATGCTTCTCGGCGAGCTTCTCGATCTCGGGGAGGTAGTTGTTCTGCGCGCGCATGCGCAGCCGCATCTCGGTGTTCGCACGCCGTGCCTCCTCCGGGGTGGCGATGGCTTCGCGCTCGCGGCGCTGCAGTTCGCGGTGCAGTCCGAGCACCGACTCGATCGTCTCATCGCTCATGCCCTTGGTCACGCGCACGGGCGCGACGCCGAGCTGCCGGAAGACGGGGCTCTCCTGGGCGCGTTCGAGTTCGATCTCGAGGGCGGCGCGACGGTTCGGCGGCTCGCCCGAGATGAGGTCGGTCACCTCGGTGCTCGTGGCGTGCGCGATCGCCTGCAGCAGCGACAGCTTGGGTTCGCGCTTGCCGTTCTCGATCAGGCTCAGCTGCGACCCGGCGACGCCGACGAGCGCGCCGAGCTCGTCGAGCGTGAATCCTTTCTCCAGCCGGTGGTGACGGATGCGATGACCGAGAGTCGTGAGGTGGATGCCGGAGGACGCCATTCCTTGAGTGTAGCGAAAGAATCGCTTTTCTTATCGCTCGATTCGTCCGAAAGTCCGGGCGGAACCGGAAGAAGATAGGTGCAACGCCCCACAGTTCAAAGGAGCACACGTCATGGCCTTCGCCGAAGTCTTCACCCCCCGCACGTCTCCCGTCGCACCGACGCGTACGTTCGGCGCGGCTCCGACGTATGACACCCCCGCCATGGCCGAGCTGGCCGCGTGGGTCGAGGAGATCCGCTCTCTCACCCAGCCCGACTCCGTGCACTGGGTCGACGGCTCGCGCGCCGAGAACGACTGGCTGCTGCACGGGCTCGTCGACGAGGGCAAGCTCATCAAGCTCAACCCCGAGTGGCGTCCCGGCTCCTACCTCGCCCGTTCGCACCCCAGCGATGTCGCCCGCACCGAGGGGCGCACGTTCATCGCCTCCGAGCGCGAAGAGGATGCCGGCCCCACGAACAACTGGGCGGACCCCGCCGAGATGCACACCAAGATGGACGAGATCTTCGAGGGCTCGATGCGCGGCCGCACGATGTACGTCGTGCCGTTCTCGATGGGACGTGTCGGCGGCCCGCTCTCGCATATCGGCGTGCAGATCACCGACAGCGCCTACGCGGTCGCGTCGATCGGCATCATGACCCGCGTCGGCGATGCCGTCACGCGTCAGATCGCCGAGGGAGCGCCGTGGGTCAAGACCGTGCACACCGTCGGCGCACCGCTCGCCCCGGGTGAGCACGACGTCGAGTGGCCCTGCAACGACGACAAGTACATCGTGCACTTCCCCGAGTCGCTCGAGGTCTACTCGTACGGTTCGGGCTACGGCGGCAACGCGATCCTCGCCAAGAAGTGCTTCGCGCTGCGTATCGCCTCGGTGATCGCCCGCGACGAGGGCTGGCTCGCCGAGCACATGCTGCTGATTCGCGTGATCGACCCGCAGGGCAAGGCGTACCACGTCGCGGCCGCTTTCCCCTCGGCGTGCGGCAAGACGAACCTCGCCATGCTCCGCCCCACGATCCCGGGGTGGAAGGTCGAGACCCTCGGCGACGACATCGCCTGGATCCGTCCGGGCGAAGATGGTCGCCTGTGGGCGATCAACCCCGAGGCCGGCTTCTTCGGCGTCGCGCCGGGCACCGGCGAGTCGACGAACGTCACGGCGGTCGAGACGCTGTGGGGCAACACGATCTTCACCAACGTCGCGCTCCGTCCCGACGGCGACGTGTGGTGGGAGGGCCTGACCGACGAGGCGCCCGCGAACCTGATCGACTGGGAGGGCAACGAGTGGACGCCCGACTCCGATCGACCGGCGGCGCACCCCAACTCCCGCTTCACGGTGTCGGCGGCGCAGTGCCCGCAGATCTCCGACGACTGGGAAGAGGCCGTGCCGCTCGACGTCATCCTCTTCGGCGGACGCCGCGCCAGCAACGTCCCGCTCGTGGTCGAGGCCACCGACTGGACGCACGGTGTCTTCCTCGGCTCGAACATCTCGTCGGAGCGCACGGCTGCGGCCGAGGGCACGGTCGGAGAGCTGCGCCGCGACCCGTTCGCGATGCTGCCCTTCTGCGGATACAACATGGCCGATTACTTCGGCCACTGGCTGAAGGTCGGTCGAGGCCTGCGCTTCGACCGCGCACCGCGCATCTTCCAGGTGAACTGGTTCCGTCGCGGTGACGACGGCCGGTTCCTGTGGCCCGGCTTCGGCGACAACTCCCGTGTCGTCGACTGGATCATCCGCCGCATCGCGGGCGACGTTCCCGCGGTCGACAGCCCCATCGGACGCCTGCCGCGTGTGGAAGACCTCAACCTCGACGGGCTCGACATCCCCGCCGCCGACCTCGACGAGCTGTTCGCCGTCGACGCCGCGGCGTGGCAGACCGAGGCCGACCTGACCGAGGAGTTCTACGACACCTTCGGCGACAAGGTTCCGGCGGCGCTGCGCGCCGAGCTGGCGTCGCTGCGCTACCGCCTCGCCAAGGCCTAGCCCCCAGACCGGTGCCGGTTCGGGGGAGCCGGCACCCTCATACCCGCGAAGGCGGGACATCAGAGACGAACCCATGGCTGAGTGGTCTCCGACGTCCCGCCTTCGTGTTGTCCGGGAACGGACGTGAATCAGGTGAGCAGCTGGTGCCGGGCGAGGTCGCGGTACAGCGGCGTCGTCTCGACGAGTTCCTCGTGCGTGCCCTGGCCGACCACGACGCCGTCCTGCAGCACCACGATCAGGTCGCTGTCGACCACGGTCGACAGGCGGTGCGCGATCACGATGAGCGTGCGGTCGGTCGACACCGCGTCGATCGCTTCGCGCATCCGCTGCTCGTTCACGCCGTCGAGCGATGACGTCGATTCGTCGAGCAGGAGGACCGGGGCGTCGGTGAGCAGGGCGCGGGCGATCGCGAGGCGCTGACGCTCGCCGCCGGACAGCATCACGCCGTCTTCGCCGACGGGGGCCTCGATGCCCAGCGGGTTGCGCTCGAGCACGTCGCCGAGGTTCACGGCGCGCAGCACGCGTTCGCAGTCGGCATCGGTCGCATCGGGCGAGGCGAGACGCAGGTTCTCGGCAAGCGTGCCGGCGAGGGTGGGCGCATCCTGCTCGACGTAGCCGAAGTTGGCGCGCAGGTCGTCGCGCGGGTAGGTGCGCGCGTCGTGGCCGTGTAGGCGGATGGACCCGCCGGTCGGGTCATAGAACCGCTCGATCAACGACAGGATCGTGCTCTTGCCCGCACCGCTGGGGCCGACGAGGGCGACCCTGGCGCCGTGAGGCACGGCGAACGAAACTCCGCGGAGCACTTCGTGGTCCTGCGCGGCCGGTGCCGCATCTTCGACCGATTCCAGATGCGCATCAGCGAGAAGGGTCCGCGCTGCCTTCGCCGCGGCCTGACGCGCTGCCACCACGTTCGCGGGGTAGTGGAAGCGCACATCGCGGAACTCGATGGCCGGAGCGCCGGGGGCTGCATCCTCGTGAGGGAGGGCGGCGGCGATGGCTTCGTCGTCCTGCGACTCCGTCGGCAGGTCGAGCACCTCCTGGATGCGACCGAGTGCGCCGAGTGCCTGGTTCACCGAAGTGATCGCGCCGAAGGTCGTGGCGAGCGGCATCACCAGGAGGAACAGGAACATGATGAACGAGATCAGCGACGCGATGGTGATCGCGCCGGCGGCCACCCGGAACCCGCCGACGCCGAGGACCACCAGCAGCGACAACTGCAGCGCGATGCCGGAGACGGGCACGACCATCGACGAGATCTTGGCGATGCGCACACCGATGCCGTACGCGTCGGTGGCGAGCTCCGACACCGCGGCCGTCTCGCGCTCGGTGGCGCCCGAGGCGCGGATGGTGCGGATCGAGCCGACCGCACGCTCCACGCCGGAGGCGAGCTCGCCGACCTTCTCCTGCTGGGCGGTCGAGGCAGTGCGGATGCGGCCGCTGAGCAGCACGACGACCGTGACGGAGATGCCGATCACGACGACGATGAGCAGCAGCAGGATCGGGTCGATCACGAGCATCGCGATCAGCGCGCCGAGGAACAGCACGGCGCTGCCGACGGCATCCGCGAGGCCCTGCGTGAGCACGGCGTAGAGGAGGGTCGTGTCGGTGCCGACGCGTGAGACGAGGTCCCCGGTACGGCGGGCATCGAACTCCGAGGTCGGCAGGTGCAGGATGCGGGCGATCAGCTTGCGGCGGCTCGAGTGCACGACCGCGGTGCCGGTGCGCTGGAGCAGGTAGTGCTGGAACCCGGAGATGACGGACGACACGATCACGAAGCCGACCAGCAGCCAGACGAGGATCCCGATGCCGGTGTCGGACTGCACCGCCTCGATGACCTGGCCGACGAGCAGAGGCTGCACGAGAGACGTGGCGGCGCCGACGACGCTGAGCACGGCGACCACGATCAGGGTGCGCTTGTGTTCGAACAGGAAGGGGAGGAGCTGGCGGAAGGTGGCGCGCGGGCCTTCGGGCTGTGCGCCACGTCCGCGGCGGCGTGCTGTCGCCGAACCGGACATGCGGGACCTCGATCTGGAGATGGTACTTCGACCGTACTTCGTTCGCGGTCGAATCCTATGGGCGGGCTGTATGGGTG
>NZ_JAAUVO010000028.1:0-36294 GCF_012030385.1 Microbacterium sp. B19(2022) | reverse complement strand
CTCCTGGACGGCATCTTCGACTGACGACCCGCACCTGCGGCCTCAGACGCGAGAACGGCCCGGTCCCTCGAGGGACCGGGCCGTTCTGCGACTCCGTCAGGAAGCGAGGGCCTCAGAGGGCGGCGCTTGCGTGCTCAATGCGATCACGCCGTAGTCCCAACCCTTGCGCCGGTAGACGACACTCGGGTGGTCGGTGCGGACATCGACGAAGAGGAAGAAGTCGTGCCCGACCAGTTCCATCCGATCGACCGCCTCTTCCACCGTCATCCACTCGGCGTCGAAACTCTTCGTGCGGATGACGACGGGCGAGTAGGACTCGTCCTCCGACTGCTGCACCGGAACACTGCCCGTCGCGACGGCGTGGAGCAGATCCACGGATGCCGGCTGGACATCGATGCCCTCCAGCGATCCGGTGCCCTTCTCGAAGTGGGCGCCGCGCGGGTGCTGTCGGCCATCGACACGCTTCTCCTTCGCACGACGAAGCTGCTCGGACATCTTGTCGATGGCGAGATCGAGAGCCACGAACTTGTCACCGTCCGTCGCCTCCGCGCGGACGACCGGTCCCTTGCCGACCAGTGTCAGCTCGACGGTCTCGTCCGGGATGCGCCCATTGCGATACACGCGGTGGGTGACCTTGACATCCAGTCGTTGCGCCCGTGACGCAAACATCTGGACCTTGGCGATCTTCTCTTCGACAACGGTTCGGAAGCGATCGGTGATACCCACCCCGACGCCAACGATGCTTGTTTCCATTGCTGCCTCCTTGTCCCGGTCCTCCCGGCCAAGGGCGGACCGTGGTCGCCTTGTGTCACCCCACCGTAGTCCGACCGTCGACGGATGTCACGGGGTTGCGACCCTGTGTCGCCGGTGCGTTCTCGATGAGGTTCCTCAGAATCCCGACCGATGCGGCGTGGCGGCCAGCACGACCGCTGCCACGGTGCGATAGCCGGCCGCTTCGAGCGCTCTGGCCGCCTCATCGAGCGTCGCCCCTGTGGTCACGACGTCGTCGACGATCACGACCTCGGCGCCCTCTCCCCGCCCCCGCGCGCGCATCGTGCCGCGGACGTTCTCCTCACGCTCGCGCGCCCCCAAGCCGCGCTGATCGACGGCTGCGGCCACGAGCGAGAGCATCCGTTGCGGCTGGGCATGTGCGCGGCGGATCAGCAGTTCGGGCACGCGATATCCGCGGCGGCGGAACGCTCGTCGTGCGGTGGGGACCGGCACGATCCAGGTCATCGGGGTCGCGAGTGGGGAGAGCACCGTCGCGAGTGCCTCAGCCAGCGGCCGCGCGAGGTACGTCTCACCCTCGCCCTTGAGGCGGCGGATGCAGCGCGCCGCGACCCCGTCGAACTCGAGCGCGGCGTGCACCGGCAAGCCTCCCGGCGTCACCGACGATCGCGGACGCGGCGTCAGGTCGCACCGGCACCGCGGACACAGCAGTGTTCCCGGCTCGTCGCATCCTGCGCAGGTCGCCGCCAGCAGGAACGCCGCCAGCTCCGCCCCGACGCCGAGGAGGCGCGAAGATGTCTGCATCCGACGATTCTGGGGCCGCGCCCTGCACCCCGCCGACGACGAGGCCGCTACCGTCGACAACAGCGATCAATCCCCCCGGGCGTGCAGGAGGAGTCACTCCCCGACGCGCGTGGCGAGCACCGAGATGTCGGATGCGACCTCGCGCCACGCCGACCCCGCGTGTGCGAACAGCTGGCCGCCCGCACCGAGGATGCGAACACCGGCAGCAGTCCGCGCACCGGCCGCCGAGACGGCGTCGCCCGGAGCGGCCTCCGATGTGCCGGGGCCGCCCACCGTCTGGGTGATGAGCCGAGGGCTGACCGGATCCACCAGCACACCCAGCCGGTCCGGCCCCAGCCACACCAGACCCGTCGCCGCCTCATCGAGCTGCACCAACTGCTTGGCATCTCCGAGCTCCACGGGGAGCCCCGCCGAGTCGCGGATGACAGCGGCAACGACGACCCAGCGCTGCTTGCCGACGGTGAGCACCGCCGCCACGCGGCTGCCATCCCCGGCGACGCGCAGGTCCGAGACCGCCGACGCCGTCGGCCACGCATTCCCGATCTTGTGCGCGGCGATATCGCTACCCCACGCCTGTAGGGCCGCCGGGTCACCTTCGGGAACGGTCCAGGTGTACCCGTACGGGTCGAGGGACGGTTCGATCAGTCCCGGTGGCGCATCGAACTCGTTGCGGCTTCCGTCGCCGACCCGGTACACCCGCCCGTCGCCGAGCTGGACTGCCGCGATGGAGTCGTCAAGGGCCACATCGATCGACGTGATGGGCTGCGGCATCGCGGCGATCTCGGCACTGATTCCGGCGATCGGAGAGATCTCGTCCCCCACGATCCGACCGAACGCACCGTTCTGCAGCACGAGAGTGCCGATCTCCGCCGACGGCTCCACGACGTCGACGACCCCCGCGTCGACGCTGCGACCATCGACGGTGAACTGCACGCGGGTGACGGCGACCCCCGCGGCCCGCAGAGTGGCCTGCAACTGCGTGCGCATGCGAGAGAGCGTCGTCTCGTCGAGTGCGGCCGCAGGGCGGGTGAGGGCGACGTCGGCCACCTGCCCGGTGATGAGCACGGCATCCTGGGCCAACTGCACGTCGGCGGGGAAGGCGTTCTGCACCGCGGGGTCGAGCCAATCGCTCGGAGCATCGCCGATCAGGGCCTGGGTCACGGTGGTCGCCGGACTCTGCCGCCGCGGGAACCACCGCATGTCGGGCACCAGACGCGACCAGGTGAGGTCGAAGTACTGGAGCGGATACCCCTCGAAGACGTTCTCGAATCGAGGCTCGTCGATCACGATCCCGTCGAGGGCTTCCGTGATGCGCCATTCACCGTCCTCCATGCGCTGCAGTGTGAACGGCATGGTGGAGGCACCGAGTGCTTCCGAGTAGGTGTTCGCATCGTCGACGCTGGCGACCAGATCGAGCAGGACCTGGACGTCGGCCGAGTCCGCGTTCTCGACGTCCGCCGGCGGAACGGTGGAAGTGATCGTGCGCGTGTCCGTACCGACGTCGATCGAGACCCCCGCTGCCGGCCGCCATGTGCGCTGCAGGTCGGGAGCCAGGAACTCCCGCGCCGTCGCCCAGTTGTCGGACGTCGTGATCCCCGCTTCGAGGAAACCCTCGACGATCTCCTCGGGACCGGCGCCCTTGATCGGTCCGGAGGCCACGGGAAGGAAGTCGACATCCTGCGTGGACTCCCCGAGTTCGAGCCCCACCGAGACCCCGCCGCTGGTCGGAAGCCCGGCGCAGGCGGTGAGCAGCAGCGCCACGAGGGCCACCGCGCCACCGCGCAGCGTCCTCGTCCATCTCGTCCGGTTCATGACCTGTCGCTCTCGTCGAAGAGCCCAGGGGGAGGCTCGGCCAGGGAGATCGGCTGCGTCGCATCCCCGAGTTCCGCGAGGGGCTCCTGCGGCTCGATCGGGACGGGGCTCGGGCCGTCCAGCACGCCCTCGTGACGGGGGATGGTGAGGACGAAGTTCGTGCCGACGCCGAGTTCGGACCAGACGGCGAGCGTACCGCCGTGCAGGGTGGCGTCGCCGAGCGCGATGGACAGCCCCAGTCCGGTCCCTCCGATCGTCCGCTGACGGGAGGGATCAGCGCGCCAGAATCGGTCGAACACCCGTTCCGCGTCGTCCGGCTCCATTCCCATCCCGAAGTCCCGCACCCCCGCCGCCACCGCATGCTGGTTGCTGTCGATCGTGATGACGACCGGGCGCCCCTCGCCGTGCTCGATGGCGTTGCCGATCAGGTTGCGCAGCACACGCCGCACGCGGCGGGGGTCCATGTCGACGGGCGAATACCCGCCGGGGGCGACCAGCCTCAGCTCCGTACCGTGCCCCTCCGCGAGCGGTCGCATCTGATCGATGATGTCCTCCGCCAGGTGCGCGAGGCTCGTCGCCTCCAGTTCGAGCTGCACCGACCCCGCGTCGTACCGACTGATCTCCAGCAGGTCGGACAGCAGCGTCTCGAACCGCTGCACCTGGGTGTGCAGCAGCTCGGCGGTGCGCGCGGTGGTGGGATCGAACTCCTCGCGCTGGTCGTTGAGCATGTCGGCGGCGAGCCGGATCGTGGTGAGCGGAGTGCGAAGCTCGTGCGAGACATCGGAGACGAACCGTTGCTGCACCATCGACAGCTCGCCGAGCTCCTTGATCTGCGCCTCGATGCTGTCGGCCATCGCATTGAAGGACCGACCGAGGACGGCGAGCTCGTCCTCGCCGTGCACGTCGATGCGCACCCCGAGCTCGCCCGCAGCGAGTCGAGCGCTCGTCTCGGCGGCCTGCACGATCGGGGAAGCCACCGCCCGCAACACGATCCAGGAGATCGCGGCGACGATGGCCACGAGCCCGATCCCGGCGATCCACAGTGTGCGCTGCACGAAGACGAGGGTCTGATCGGCATCGCCGAGGTCGTAGGCGAAGTAGATCTCGAACGGTCCGGCCTCGGGCACCTGCAGCTGCTGCCCCACGACGATGCCGGGGACCGGGGGGCCGTCCTCCACCGGAAGCGCGACCGACTGCCATGCCTGGCGATCGTCGAGCTTGACCACACGTGCGCGCAGGTTCGGGCTCAGCAGGCTCTCGTTCAGCCCGGCCTCGAATCCGTTCAGTCGCGCGGTGTCCGCACCCGTGTCGATCTTGTAGCCCGCGAGCTGATCGGTGCTCGAGGTGCGGGCGAGCGTGTCCTGGATGCCGGCCCAGAGACTCGAGAGCGCCGCGGGATCGTCTCCCACCTCGGCCACGTCGAGGATGCGCTGGGCCTGGTCGACCGCGCGACGGGCGTCTTCGAGGGCGACGGTCTTGCGCGAGATGAAGAGGTCGTTCTGGATCACGAGGGCCATGGTCACGCAGGTGATGAAGATCGCCAGCGAGGTCGCGAGCAGCGTGATCGAGAGGGTGCGGAAGCGCAGCGAGCGTCGCCACAGAGTGCCGAGCATCGTCGGCCAGCCTCGCCAGTCGCGCAGGACAGCGACCGTCGTGGTGGTCGCTGTCGTCGCGGCCATCGTGCTCCTAGCCGACGCTCCCGGCACGGTAGCCGACGCCACGCACCGTCATCACGATCTTCGGGTTGTCCGGGTCGAGCTCGACCTTGGCGCGGAGGCGCTGCACGTGCACGTTCACCAGACGGGTATCGGCCTTGTAGTGGTACCCCCACACCTGCTCCAGGAGCATCTCACGGGAGAACACCTGCTGCGGCTTGGAGGCGAGTGCGACCAGCAGCTGGAACTCCAGCGGCGTGAGGGCGATGGGCGCCGTGCCCCGGCGCACCTCATGGGCGTCGACGTCGACGGTGAGGTCGCCCACCCGAAGTTGCTCGCTGGTGGTCTGCGGCGTCGGACGCAGACGGGTGCGGATCCGAGCCACGAGCTCCTTCGGGTTGAAGGGCTTGACCATGTAGTCGTCGGCGCCCACCTCGAGTCCGCGGACGACATCGGCGGTGTCGCTGCGCGCCGTGAGCATGATGATGGGGACGCCGGATTCGGCGCGTATGCGGGTGCAGATCTCGATCCCGTCCATGCCGGGCAGCATGAGGTCGAGCAGCACGAGATCGGGCCGCTGCGAGCGCCACTCGTCGACGGCACGCGCACCGTCCGCGCAGAACACCGGCTCGAAACCCTCGGTGCGCAGCACGATGCCGATCATCTCGGCGAGCGCTGTGTCATCATCGACCACGAGAATGCGTGAGGTCATAACTGTTACCTTATGGCACCGAGTCCCGCCGACCCCAGGTCTGCGCACCACGTGTGCGGTGTGACACGATGGAGCCACCATGGAGGGAGTGCCTTTGAGTGGCCAGATGTGGACGCCCGCGCCGAAGAAGGGGATCATCCCCCTTCATCCGCTGACGTTCGGGATGCTGCTGGGCAGGGCCTTCGCGGCGCTGCGACACAACCCGAAGGTGCTGTTCGGCTTCGCCGTCGTGATCCAGCTCATCGCGACCGTCGTCACGGCGTCCGTGATGGGGGTCGTCCTGTTCACGACCTTCTCGCGCCTCGAGACCGTCTCCCCCTCCTCCCCCGACTTCGAGGCGGTGCTGGCCGGGACCATCGGGATCAACCTGATCGCCGGCCTCGGCGTCGGACTGGCGTCGATCACCTTCACGGCCATGATGCAGGGCGTGGTCGCCGCGGAGATCGGTTACGCAGCCGTCGGCGTCAAGGCCACGCTGCGAATGCTCTGGCGCCGGATGGTGCCGGCATTCTGGCGTCTCGCCGGTTTCGCGTCGCTTTCGGTGATCGCAGTGTTCGGTGTCCTCGCGATCGTCGTGACCATCATCGCCGCGTTCGTCGCCGGTGGTGCGGGGGGAAGCGTCGAGCTCATCGGGGTCGTCGTCCTCGTCGTGGTCCTCCTCGGACTCGCTGCGATCCCGCTGTCCGTCTGGCTGACGACGAAGCTTCTGCTGGTGCCGTCGATCCTCGTCCTCGAGCGCGCGCGCTTCCGCGACGCCTTCGTGCGCTCCTGGCGACTCACCCGGGGCCGTTTCTGGGTCGCGTTCGGAGTGACCTTCCTCATCAGCGCCATCATGGGCGTCGCCGCGCAGGTGGTGAGCATTCCGGCCACGCTGCTGAGCAGCCTTCTCGGGTCGGTCATCGCGCCGACGGGCGCCGAGGATCCGAGCGCCATCGTCGGCTACGTCCTCGCCTTCCTCGCACCCCAGATCCTGCTCCTCGTCATCCAGGCGATCACCCTCGTCGTGCAGAGCACGGGGTCGGCACTCGTCTATCTCGACTGCCGGATGCGCTACGAGGGACTCGACCAGACCCTCATCGCGTATGTCGAGCACCGGGATCTCGGGAAGACCGACGATGAGCTGGGTGACCCGTTCATCGTCGACCCCACGCGAGCCGTCACCTCGGCGCCTCCGCCCCGACAGGTGCCAGATCACGTGCTGATGACACCGGGCAATGCCTACCCCCAGCCCTACCCCGGCCAGCCCTACCCCGGCCAGCCCTACCCCGGCCAGCCCTACCCCGGACAGCCGTACACGCAGCAGCCGCCGCCGTACGGGCAACAGTCGTACGCGCCGCAGCAGTCGTACGCGGCGCCGCAGAACGGCGTGACGACGACAGCGCCCGCGCCGGTCGCGGACGCTCCCGCGGCGTTCCCTCCGCCGCCGCCCCCTGCGGCGAGCGCGCCCACGCCGCACCCGACGACCGCGCCCGGACCCGCTGACGGAGGCTGGGCTGCTCCCGGCAGCGACGACACGGCATGATCTCCCGGTTCGACGACCTGTTCATCCCCGACGGCGATGAGGCACGCCGCTGGGCGGAGGATGAGCTCGCCAACCCGCGGTATGCGGAGGCGAAGCCGACATGGTTCGATCTGGTCGCGCGTGACATCGGCCGTTTCCTCGCCGATCTGTTCAGCTCGGACAACGGCGCGAACATCGGCCCGTCCGCGCTCATCATCGTGACGGCCGTCATCGTGGCGGCTCTCATCGCTGCCCTGATCATCTGGGGCCGGCCCCGCAGCTCCCGCGCCGTTCGGCGTGCCCGTGCAGACCTCCTCGGCGAGTCCGATGACCGCACGGCAGCGCAGCTCCGGTCCGATTCCGAGCGCAGCGCCCGTGCGGGCGACTGGAGCACTGCGACGATCCTCCGCTACCGCGCGATCGCGCGCAGTCTGCTGGAGCGCGATCTGATCGACCCTGCTCCCGGTGCCACCGCGCAGTCGATAGCCCGCGACGCCAGCGCCGTCTTCTCGGACGAGGCCTCGGCCCTGCGTCGCGCGGCCGTGGCGTTCGATGACGTCCGTTACCTCGGGCATCCGGCGACGGAGGAGAGCTATCAGGACCTCTCAGCAACCGACGAACGGCTCCGCACCCGTCGCCTCGAGGCGGTGCCCGCATGACGGCGACCGAGTTGAGCGGTGTCCCGGCGACCGCCGAGCACCGACCGCGCAGGACGAAGACCATCGTCGGCTGGCTGGTCCTCGCCGTCCTGGTCCTGATCGTCGTCTTCGTCACCATCCGCGTCAGCGCCACGGCGCCGGGGGAACACGGAGCTCTCGATCCCGAAGGGCGTGATGACTCCGGCGCACTCGCCCTCGCGGAGATCCTGCGTGACCAGGGGGTCGAGGTCGATGTCCACCGATCATGGGTGGAGGCACGTGCCGCCGTCGACGGCGAAACCACGCTGGTGATGGCGAACCCGTACACGCTGACCGATGGCGCCCTGGAGACGCTGATCGAACCGGCGGATCGCGTCGTCTTCCTCTCGACGAGCTCGCACCTGTTGAACACGCTCCGCATCGGCGAGAACGCCCCGGGGACACGCTCGGCCGTGGCAGCCGCGTGCGATGCGCCGGAGTTCGCCGAGGTAGGCACGATCCGTGCCGACCGGCTCTTCGCGCCCGCCGCCGAGGTCGAAGGGTGCTTCGGCGATGCGGACGGTGCCGCCGTGCTCGTCGATGACCGCAGCGGCGACCGCCATGTCGTCGTGGAGGGCACCAGGCTCTTCAGCAACGGGTACCTGGCAGAGAACGGCAACGCCGCCCTCGCGCTCGCATTGCTCGGGCAGACCGAGCGGGTCGTCTGGTACGTCCCGAGCTTCGGCGACTCCGACATCGAGGGCAAGTCGGTCGACACGCTGGGGAGCCTCACTCCGCCGTGGGTCACTCCGGCGATCCTGCTGCTGCTGCTCGCCGGAGTCACCGCGTCGATCTGGCGCGGGCAGCGTTTCGGCCCCCTGGTCGCCGAGACGTTGCCGGTGACGGTGCGCGCGTCCGAGACGATGCACGGTCGCGCACGTCTCACCGCCAGAGCCGCCGACGCCGCACACGCGGCCGAGGCCCTTCGCGACGGTGCGCAGCGGCGCCTCGCCCGCCGACTGGGCCTGGCCGTGCATGCCGGCGCAGACGAGGTCGCCGACGCCGCGTCCGACAGGCTCCGGATTCCTCGGGGAACCCTGCAGACACTGTTGGCGGGGCCTCTCCCCACCGACGACGCCGCTCTGGTCGACCTCGCTCGGCGTCTCGACGAGCTCGAGGCGGCCGTGGAGACCAGCACCCGCCGACCGACCATCCATCCCACAGAAGCCGAGGGAACCACGTGACCGTTGAGAACCACTCCACCGACGACGCCGCGCTTCGTCAGGCCATGCACCGGGTGCGCACCGAGGTCGACAAGGCGGTCATCGGCCAGGCCGGCACCGTCACCGGCCTCCTCGTCTCGCTGCTCGCACGCGGCCATGTGCTCCTCGAAGGAGTGCCCGGCGTCGCCAAGACTCTGGTGGTACGGTCGTTCGCCCGCGCACTCGGGCTCGACACGAAACGCGTGCAGTTCACGCCGGACCTGATGCCGGGCGACGTCACGGGTTCCCTCGTGTACGACGCACGAACGGGCGAGTTCGACTTCCGTGCCGGCCCGGTCTTCACGAACATCCTGCTCGCAGACGAGATCAACCGGACGCCGCCGAAGACGCAGGCCGCGCTCCTCGAGGCGATGGAAGAGCGCCAGGTATCGGCCGACGGCGTCAGCCGCACGCTGCCCGATCCCTTCCTCGTCGCCGCGACGCAGAACCCGATCGAGCACGAGGGTACGTACTCGCTGCCGGAAGCACAGCTGGATCGCTTCCTGATGAAGCTGGTCGTCGGCATGCCGGAGCGCGACGCCGAGGTGTCTGTGCTCCGCCGGCATGCCGAGGGCTTCTCCCCGCGTGAGCTGACCGGCGTCGAGTCCGTCGTCTCCGCAGACGAGATCCGGGCGGCGCAGCAGGCCGCCGCCGCGGTGGACGTCACGGACGATGTGCTCGGCTACGTCGTCGATCTGGCGCGCGCGACGAGGCAGTCCCCCTCGGTCGAGCTCGGTGCCAGCCCTCGTGCGTCGACCGGCCTCCTCGCCGCGGCCAAGGCCTGGGCGTGGTTGAACGCCTCCACCGCGGTGACCCCCGATCATGTGCAGACGATGCTGGTGCCCGTATGGCGGCACCGGCTCCAGCTGCGGCCCGACGCCCAGATGGAGGGCGTCTCCGCGGACGCGGTGCTCACCTCGGTGGTGCAGCAGACCAGGGTACCGATCTAGGTGTTCATCACCGGTCGTCTCGCCGTCGCTCTCGCCGTCGGCATCGTCCCGCTGGTCCTCGCCGGGCTCGCGGGTTACCCGGCGTACGCGGTGCTGGGCGCCTGGATCGGCGTGTGCATCCTGCTGGTGGTCGTGGACGTCTCTCTCGCCGCCAGCGCCCGGTCGGTGACCGTGAGTCGCCGCGTGCCGAAGCGCGCCCGCCTCGGCGAACAGGTCCCCGTGAGCGTCGCCGTCCACAACCACGGCACCAGGGCGCTGCACGCGGTGCTCCGCGACGCGTGGCAGCCCACGGCCGGTGCTCCTGCAGAGAGACAGCAGCTGCAGGTCGCCCCGGGCGAGCGCGGTCGCGTCGCCATCCCCCTCACCCCCCGCCGACGCGGTGAGCTGGTGAGCGAGTTCGTGATGATCCGCTCGCGCGGGCCCCTCGGTCTCGCCGGTCGGCAGGCACGGCATCCGGTCCGGGGCGCGATCCGGGTGCTTCCCGCCTTCTCCTCGCGAAAGCACCTGCCGTCGCGCCTGGCACGTCTGCGCGAGCTGGACGGCAACACGAGCATCCAGGTCCGCGGCCAAGGCACCGAGTTCGACTCGTTGCGGGAGTATGTCCGCGGCGACGACGTGCGTTCGATCGACTGGCGCGCGACCGCCCGCGCCGGCACCACGATGCTGCGCACCTGGCGCCCCGAACGCGACCGGCATGTGGTCATCATCATCGACACCGGTCGCACAGCGGCCGCACGCGTGGGCGACGGCACCCGCGTCGATGCCGCTCTCGAAGCGGCGCTGCTGCTGGCTGCGCTCGCCTCCCGCGCGGGCGACCACGTGCACCTGCTGCTGTACGACCGCGTGGTGCGTGGCCGGGTCACCGGCGTGGACGGCACGGCACTCCTGCCGGCGATGAGCGACGCCATGGCGCCCGTACACGCGCGCCTGGTGGACACGGACTGGCACGGTGCCTTCGCCGCCGTGCGCACGCTCACCACGCGGCCTTCTCTGATCGTCGTGCTGACCGCGCAGGACGCGGCCGAATCCGCTCGAGGGTTCCTCGGCGCCTTCCCGAACGCGTCACGTGCGACCACGGTGCTCGTCGGATCGGTCACCGATGACGGCATCGCTGCGCTGGCGCGCGAACGCGGTTCTCGCGAAGAGGTCTATCTCGCTGCCGCGGCGGAGCGGACGCTTCGTGACGCCGAGAACGTCGCGGATGCGATCCGCAGAGCCGGTGGCGAGGCGATCGCCGCCGACCCGGAACAGCTTCCGCCCCGCATCGCCGACCGCTACCTGGAGCTGAAGGCGGCGGGCCGGCTCTGACGACTGCTGTCCTTGACCCGTCCGCGGTCAGCCGGCGATGAGGCGCGGCGTCCCGGCTTCGTACTCGACGAGGTCGCCCGTCTCGCCCCGTCGATGCGCGCGGCCGCCGATGACGAGCATGTAGATGAGGAACACGCCCAGCGCAGCGGCGCCGATGCCGATCTTGATCGGCCACGGCAAGCCCCAGCCGGTGACGAAGCCCTCGACGAGACCGGCGAGGAAAAGAGCGAACACGAGCCCGAGAGCGACCGTCGCGAGTGAGCGCCCCTCTTCGGCCAGCGCTTCCCCACGGGTACGGTGCCCCGGAGCCACCCAGGCCCAGAACACGTGCAGACCGGCGGCCGCTGCGACGAAGATGCAGGTCATCTCGAGCATGCCGTGCGGAAGGATGTAGAGCACCATCAGGTCGGCCTTGTCGTGCGCGGCCATCACCGCGCCGGACGTTCCGAGGCCTATGGCGTTCTGCATGAGCATGTACACCGGCCAGATCCCCGTGACGCCGAAGAGCACGCACTGCATGGCGATCCAGGCATTGTTCGTCCAGACCATGCCCATGAACTCGGCAGCGGGGTTCTCGGTGTAGTAACCGGTGAAACTCTCGTCGGCGTACTGTTCGAGCAGGTCGGGCGGCCCGAGCGTCGCGATGAGGGCAGGATCGCTCGCGATCCACGCCGCTGTGCCGACCGCGACGGCGATGAAGGCGACCGCGATGATCAGCGTCGTCCACCGCAAGCGGTACAGGGCGGCCGGAAGCTGCAGTCGGAAGAACCGGGCGGTCTGGGTCAGGATGCTGTCGGATGCTCCAGTGAGGCGCAGCCGGGCGCGGACCAGGATCGTGGAGAGGTAGGCGCCCTGCGGGGAGTCGCCGACCGACGTCTTCAGCTCGGCGAGATCTGCAGAGGCCGCGCGGTATCGCACGATCAGTTCGTCCACCCCGGCACCGTCGAGCCGGGCTCGGCTGAGTTCCTCGAGCCGTTCCCATTCCGCACGGCGAGCATCGGTCAGCGCATCGGCATCCACCTGATTTACTGTACTCATGTCCGTCCCGATCGACGTCTCCGACGAGGTGCTCTCCGGCGAGGCCGTCGCGATCGACGTGCAGCCCGTCGGCTTCCTGCTCCGCGCGCTGGGTGCCGCGATCGACATGCTCCTCGGATATGCGGTGTTCATCCTCTGGCTCTTCCTGCGCATCTGGCTGCTCGATGCCGGGGTGCTCAGCGATGCCACCGACCGCATCGCCACGGTCGCGGCGATCGTCGTGAGCTTCGTGGTGCTGCCCATCACGATGGAGGTCGCCTTGAAGGGCCGCAGCCTCGGCAAGCTCGCCGTGGGAGGGCGGATCGTCCGCGTGGACGGCGGCGCAGCCGGGTTCCGGCACGCGTTCATCAGGGCGCTTCTCGGCGTCCTGGAGATCTACATGACCTTCGGCGGCATCGCGGTGCTCACGGGTGCCTTCACGGCGCGATCGCAGCGTCTGGGCGACCTGGTCGCCGGCACCTACAGCCAGCGCGTCCGCACGCCCGCACTCCCCTCGCACGTCCCGATGCTGCCCCCTGCCCTCGACGGCTGGGCGCAGATCGCCGATGTGGCGCGCATGCCCGACCGGCTCGCGCGCCGGATCTCGCAGTTCCTCGTGAGCGCGCCGCGGATGGTCCCCGCCGCTCGAGCGCGGGTGGCGCACGACCTGCTCGCCGAGGCGACACCCTTCGTCTCGCCGATGCCGAGCGCGCCACCGGAACAGGTGCTCGTCGGCATCACGGTGCTGCGTCGGGAGCGCGAGCGCCGCGCGCTGGAGAACGCCGACCGTCGAGCCGAGCGGCTCACCGGCCGGCGCGTCGGGGTCTGATCCGTCGCGGCGCAGCGCGACCCTCAGCCGCGTGTGCGCTCAGTAGCGGTAGTGCTCGAGCTTGTACGGTCCGTCCACCGGAACACCGATGTAGGCGGCCTGGTCGTCGCTGAGAGTCGTGAGCTGCACACCCAGTGCGTCGAGGTGGAGGCGTGCGACCTTCTCGTCGAGCGCCTTCGGCAGGACGTACACGCCCGTGGGGTAGGCGGCGATGTTCGTGTAGAGCTCCAGCTGGGCGAGCACCTGGTTGGTGAACGAGGCGCTCATGACGAACGACGGATGCCCCGTGGCGTTGCCGAGGTTCATCAGGCGCCCCTCGCTGAGCACGAGGACGCTGCGTCCGCTCGGCAGACGCCACTCGTGCACCTGCGGCTTGATCTCGACCTTCTCGACGCCCTCGATGGCTTCGAGGCCCGCCATGTCGATCTCGTTGTCGAAATGGCCGACGTTGGCGACGATCGCGAGGTGCTTCAGCGCCAGAAGATGCTCGGTCGTGACGACATCGCGGTTGCCGGTGCCGGTCACCACGATGTCGACCTCGCCCGCGACGTCGATCAGGCGCGCCACCTGGAACCCGTCCATCGCCGCCTGCAGCGCGCAGATCGGGTCGACCTCGCTGACGACCACCCTGGCGCCCTGTCCGCGCAGAGCCTCGGCTGCCCCCTTGCCCACGTCGCCGTACCCGCACACGAAGGCGACCTTGCCACCCATGAGCACGTCGGTCGCGCGGTTCAGCCCATCCGGGAGGGAGTGACGGATGCCGTACTTGTTGTCGAACTTGCTCTTGGTCACCGAGTCGTTGACGTTGATGGCCGGGAAGAGCAGCTCCCCGGATGCGGCGAGCTCATAGAGACGATGCACGCCGGTGGTGGTCTCCTCCGTCACCCCGATGAGCCCCGCCGCGAGCTTCGTCCAGCGATCGGTCGACGACGCGAGCGACCTGCGCAGCAGATCGAGGATGACCGAGTACTCGTGCGAGTCGGATTCCGTCGTCGCCGGGACCGCCCCCGCCTTCTCGAACTCGACGCCCTTGTGCACGAGCAGCGTGGCGTCGCCGCCGTCGTCGAGGATGAGGTTCGGACCGTCGAATCCCGTCGACGACCAGTCGAAGATGCGGTCGGTGCACGCCCAGTACTCCTCGAGCGTCTCCCCCTTCCAGGCGAAGACCGGCACCCCCGCCGGGGCCTCGACCGAGCCACTCGGGCCGACCACGACGGCGGCAGCCGCCTCGTCCTGAGTGGAGAAGATGTTGCAGCTCGCCCACCGCACCTCTGCGCCGAGCGCCACGAGCGTCTCGATGAGCACCGCCGTCTGCACGGTCATGTGCAGAGAGCCGGCGATCCTGGCGCCCTTCAACGGCTGCGCCGCACCGAACTCCTCCCGGAGGGACATCAGCCCCGGCATCTCGTTCTCGGCGAGACGCAGCTGGTGACGGCCGGCTTCGGCCAGGGACAGGTCGGCGACGCGGTACTCGAGCTCAGGCATCCTCACATTCTTCCATTCCGTCGAAGCCGGCCGCAGTGTGCGTCAGAAGCGGATCGCGTCGATCACCTTCACCCGCAGCGCGACGAGTGCGGGGATGAACCCCGATACCGCGCCGACGATCACCGAGGCGACGAGCCCGATGAGTGCCGCCCGCATGGGGAACGGCGGCACGTCCTGGATGCCGTAGAACATCGAGGTGACGATCCAGTCCGAGCGCAGCACCGCGACGACGATCGCGATGCCGATCACCCCGGCGACCGTCGTCGCGACGAGACTCTCCAGGAACACCGCGAAGAACACCCGCCCCGAGCTGGCCCCGAAGGCACGTCGGACCCCGATCTCACGCACGCGCTGGCGCATCGCGACCAACTGGATGTTGATCAGGCTGAGGGCGCCGAGCGCGAGGATCAGCGCCGCGATTCCGCCCGTGATCATCTCGAACGTGGCCTGCACATCCATGCTTCCCGGCTGCGCGGCCCAGTCGGTGCGGCTCACCGAGACCGTCTGCCCCTCCGGCAGCCCTGCGCGCAGATCCATCGCCAGCACCGGTCCGATCTGGTCGGCTTGATCCGTGCCCACCCAGACCTCGTACTGGGTCGTCGCATCCGGCGGCAGGGCGTCGACGCGCGAGCGATAGGCATCGTAGAGCAGGTCGACCCGCAGTTCCTCGTCGCCGAACCCCTGCCGCGGGACGATGCCGATCACCTGATAGGTGCCCCCGGCCGGACCGTCGAACACGACGGTCGGATGCTGTGTCAGCGGCACTCGTCCCAGACGATCCCACAGCGCCTCGGTGATGACCACCGGTGGGGCCAGGGCCTCCAGATCGGAGTCGAGGAACCAGCGTCCCTCGAGAAGCTGCTCGCGGTGAATCTGGGAGTAGGCGGGGTCCATGATGCGGGCGGGTACCGGGGTGACGCCCTCCGGCAGCTGCGCGTCCAGCATCACCCCCTGCGCGATGCGTGCCGTGTGGCTGAAGCCGAATCGCTCCGAGACCCGGCTGAAGCGGGCGTCGAAGTCGTCGGCGTCCACGGGGGTGCCGTCGCCCGTGGTCGCGGCCACGACGATCGTGGCCGCACGCCCTCCCCAGCGGTCGGACTGCTCCGCCTGGAACTGACGCTGATACTCCGAGATCGCCACGACCGCCGTGAGCGCACCGACCGACACGGCGATGCCGATCAGGCTGAGCAGCACACGGAGCTTGTGGACCCGGATCTCGGCCCACGCGTCGGAGAGCGCACCGAGGAAGCCGGTCACGAGACGACCTCGGATGCGGGCGCCGCGGCCACGGGCGGCGCCGGTGCGGGGGCCACGGGAGGTGCCGGAGCGGACGGCACGGACGGCGCCGGAGCGGACGGCACGGAAGCCGCGAGCGTCGAGGCCTCGAACGCGCGGCTGAGATCCGCGGTCTCCAGGCGCCCGGCGTCGAGGCGGTAGTGCCGGCGCGCGCGGGCCGCCACGTGGAGATCGTGTGTGATGGTGACCAGTGCCGCGTCCGTCTCGGTGGCGACCTCGTCGAGCAGCGACATGACGGAAGCGCCGGTGTCGATGTCGAGCGCGCCGGTCGGCTCGTCCGCGAGGATCAGCACGGGTTTGCGCACCAATGCCCTGGCTATCGCGACACGCTGCTGCTCACCACCGGAGAGCTTGTCGGCGATCTGGCCGACCCTGTGCCCGAGTCCCACCCGCTCGAGCATGTCCGCGGCGATCTGCCGACGGCTCCAGAACACCTTCCCCTTCGCGTGGCCGAGGGGCATCATCACGTTGTCGAGGGCGGTGCGCCCCGGCAGCAGGTTGAACTGCTGGAAGACGAAGCCGACGTTGTCGCCGCGCAGCCGGTCCAGACGCCCTGACCGCATGCGACGAACCTCCCGTCCCTCGAACGACACCGAGCCCGAGGTGGGCGAGTCGAGCATCCCGAGGATGTTGAGCAGCGTCGACTTGCCGGAGCCGGAGCGGCCGACGATCGACACATGGTCACCGGCGCCGACCTCGAGCGTGATGCCGCGGAGGATCTCGAGCCGCGAATCGTCTGCCAGGAGGACGCTCTTGGTGACGTCCTCGAGAGCGACCAGAGTCACCAGCTCATCCCGCTGTCGCACTGCTCCACGCCCGGCGAGACCTCGTAGCAGAACTCCTCGACCGGGGCGACGAAGCCCGGCACGAACTGGCGGATGCTCTCGCCCTCCTCCAGCCCCTCGGTGACCTCGACGATCGTCCCGTCGTTCACGCCGAGCTTCACCGCGCGCTCCTCGGCTTCTGCGCCGTCGGCCGCATCGACCCACACGTTGCCGGAGCCCGCGCCGCCCTGGACTGCCGTGACCGGGATCACGAGCGCGTCCTCGACCTGACCGAGCGCCAGGTCCATGGTCGCGGGGAGCCCGGCGAACACGGTCTGGCCGGCGGGGATGGCGCAGCGCACGCTCGCCGTGCCCTCTGCCGTCACCTGCACGCGGACGCCGGTGCAGGCAAACGGCGCGGGTCCTCCGGTGATGGTGACCGTGGCCTCGCTCGGCGCGTTGACGAGGCGGTACAGCTGCACCGGGTCGACGGTCGCGAGGAGGTGGTAGCGCGCGGGGGTGAGACTGAAGATCTCGGTGCCCACCGACGTCGGCTGCCCCTTCACGAGCGCGATCTCGGACACGTCGCCGGCCTCCGACGCGAGCACATCGATGTCCTTGCGGGGATCTTCCTGGCGGATGGTGAACAGCTTCTGGCCGGCCGACACCGCGGCGCCCTCGCTCACATGGACAGCGGTGACCGTGCCGTCGATCTCGCTGCGCACCCCGAAGATCTCATCGCGCGCGACATTGCCGGTCAGGGTCAGCGCGTTCACGACGGATCCGCGCTCGACCGCCACGACCGGATCGGTGATCGCCGCTTCCGGGCTCACCATGCTCTCAGCGCGGTCGGGGAAGAAAGCGATCTTGACGAGTGCTGCGGCGCACGCGCCGATGACCACGACGAGAAGCAGGGGGAAGATCCAGCGACGCCAGACGATCACGAGTGCCTTTCCGGCAGCGCCGCCCTGGCACGCCTGGAGTCAGCGTACCCAAGAAATGATTTCCGGGTATAGCGAAGGCGACCGCGTGTCGGGGCGACCCTCAGGCTCGAAGCGCCTCGTGCCTCACGACGAGCCAGCCCGCGGGCACCGAGAGCCGATCGGCATGCGGCGAGCACAGGTCATGCGCCTGCGGGTCGTTCGCGGCGCCGAGCGGACCGAGCGCGGCCATCTTGTCCCCATAGTCGTAGGTGAGGGTGGCCACGGCTTCTCGCGCGCAGCCGACCTTCGAGCACAGTCGTCCGTCCATCTCCGCCAGCGTACGGTTCGAGGCATCCGAGCCGGGGAGGCCGCGCCGCACACGCCAGCACCGCCTAGACTTTCGACATGCCCCGTCGCCGCGCCACTCACACCTCTGCCGCACCACGGCGCGGTGCACGGCACGGCCGCCACGGGCGTCTGGGTCGCAGCGAAGTCGTGCGCCCGCCTCTCGCGCCCCTCGACGGTCGTCTCGATCGTTTCGATCTGACCGTGGGCACCGCCGTCGAGTTCTTGCGCGGGACGTGGCCGGAACTGCAGGACGTCAGGTTCGAGATCGGGGCCATCCCGGCATTCGACGCGACCGATGCGGTTCCGCGCTGGTACCTCGACCGGGAGAATCGGCGCATCGTGCTGTTCCGGCTGCCCATCGAGCGTCTCCTGCCGCCGGGGCACGATGATGCAGCGCACCGCAGGATGGCGATCGAGAGCGCCGTGTTCCGGGCCGCTGCGGAGTACGTCGGCCGTGAACCGTGGGATCTCGGTCACGAGCACTGAGCTCGCGGCTCCTCCATCCCCCGGAACGGATCAGGGGTAGACCGTGATCGCCTTCTCGGCACCGGCACTCGCCTGCACCGGCAGCACCGCGAGTGCGCCCGGAGCGGTGAGCGCGACCGCCGCGTGCACCGCGCCCGTCGACTGCATCCGATAGGTCGTCCCGGGCGCGACGTCGATCCCGGCCGTCTCGCCTGCCGGGATCAGGACTTCCTGGGAGGCTCCGCCGTCGAGCGGCTCGATCGTCACCGTGGTGTCCTCATCCGACGAGTTCGCCAGCTGGAGTCGGCTGGGCGGACCGGACGGCACCGCGAACACCACCTCCCCGTCGATCTCCGGCGCCGGGGTGACCCACGCGAAGTCGGCGTCACGCCCGAAGCCGTCCTGCTGTCGCAGCGCGGCCACGACCGGTTCCTCCGAATCCACCTCGACGGTGTAACGGCCGGGTTCGAGACCACTGAGCGAGACCTGAGCGGGGAGATCGGGCTCGAGCGGAACCGTGAACTCGTCCGCTGCGGAACCGGTTCCTTCCGCGACGACACGCACCTGTACGCGGGCGTCCGCGCCGGGCGAGAGCAGCCGCAGCACCGCCATCTCATCGTCGTCCCCGTCCGAGGCGAACACCTCCACGCCGGTGAGCACAAGCTTCTGCTGCGCGCCGGGCACCGCGTCCTGCAGGTCCAATCCGGCGGGATCGAGCACCTGCATGAGCGACGACTGCAGCACGGCGCGGACCGGAGCCCCGGTCGCATCGACACGGATGACCGGCGCCGCGTTGCCGGCGGCGATCGAGGTGAGCGGCAGAGCGGTCTGCGTGCGGGCGGGTACGACGACCGTGCGTGCGCTTCTGGTCTCGCCGTACACCGACAGCGTCACGGTCGAGGGGACCTCCGCAGCATTGGTCAGGGTGAGGATGTCCTCGGTGCCGGTGGCAGTGCTCCCCCCGACGAGCCAGGAGTTCAGTCGGGGAACCCCGCACGGGGAGGCCGCGTACCCGGAGAGGTCGTCCGTGGCGAGTGCGATCGATTCCGCTGCAGCGATCAACGGTGCCGAGCGTCCTTCGACCGCGCCCGTGAGCACGCGCACCTCACCCGCGTCCGGAAGATCCTGCACCGTCAGACCGGCCGAGGACGGATCACCCGACGTCCCGCCGGCGGTGAGGGTCGGCGAACCTGCCGAGCTCAGCGCCAGCGGATCCATGGCGTCGCGTCCGAGCGCGCGCAGGTCGCCGTTGCAGACCAGGACACTGTCTCCGGGGAGCGGCGTGACGTCGACCTGGGCGGCATCGTGTCGGATGACCGGCCACGGTGCGTGGATCGCGGCGACGGTCCCGACGACGCAGGCGGCGATGACGGCGACTCCGGTGACGAGACGAGCGCCCGTCGCGGCGACCTTGAATGCGCGCGAACCACTCATCGGTCCCTCTCCCCTGTCGTCTCGGTTGTCTCGTCTTCCTCGTCCGGATCCACGTCGACCGATTCAGAAGACTCTTCGACGACCGGCTCGGGCTCGGCGATCGGCATCAGCGCCTCGTCGTTCAGAGCGGCTTCGTCCTGCGGCTCCTCGATCGCTCCGACCGGAGTCTCCTCCTCGAGCGAGAACTGGTCCTCCGCGTGCCGAGGCAGGATCATCGGCTCATCCGGCGCGCGCCCGACGATACGGGATTGGGCTCGCGCCGCGCGACGCGAAGCCCGGGTCGGGATCGACAGCAGCAGTGCCACGAAGACGGCCAGCAGCTGGATCGTCAGCACCAGGCGAGCGGTTCCCTCCTGAGCGGAGGTCAGCGTCGGCGGCGCAGCGATCTCGGCTTCCAGACGCCAGAGCACTCCGCGATCGCTCTCCCCCGCATGAACCAGGCCGGCACGCTGATCGATCGAGGCGACGGCCGCGGTGCGGAGAGCGCGGGCCCTGTCTCCGTCGCTCCCCGACAGCTCGGACAGCAGCACATAGCTGATCCCCTTCGCCGCCAGCTCACCCGGGGCATCGAAGTCGCGGGCGGAGAGGAGATCGACGGCGAGTGTCGCGATGTCGTCTCCTTGCGGCTCCACGGCGGTCGAGACCATCGTGGTCTGGGATCCGAGGGTCTCGCTCGCCCCCCAGACCACCTCGACGGCGAGTCCTCCGTCGTTCTGGGGCGTCATCACGAGCGTCGCGAGCGGACGATCCCCCGCAGCCTGAGCGGCGACGTAGGCGGGCAGAGTCGATTCGGGGCCGTTCGTGAGGACGGAGCGACCCGCATGGAAAGCACTGAGCGCCGGTACAGCGCAGATTCCGAGCGCAACCGCTGCAGCGACGGCGGCGAGGACCCGCAGCCTCGGTAGCGTGATGGCGGTGTCGAGCGTGACGAGCGCCGCCCCCACCACCCCGACCCAGGCGAGGCTGAGCCCTGCCCCCGGCCAGATCGCCACTCCCGCGCCCTGCGCGAAACTCACAGTGATGCCCACGGCGAGGAACGCCGTCGCGAGACCGGCCAGAGCGACGACGAGCAGCGTGATGCCCGCACGCCACCGGGGCGCGACAGCAGCGCCGAGAGCGAGCAGGGCCATCGGCGCACACAGCACCGGCGCCCACGCAGCGATCGGTTCGGAGACGAACCACGACCACCCGGCGAGATCCGTGGTGGGGAATCCGGTCGCGAGCGCCAGACGACCGGCGGCGTCGGCGGCCGCCTGCGGGCCCGCCCACACCAGGCCGGGATCGCCCAGCAGCGCCAGCGGTGTCCCGTGCGCGAGCTGCCAGAAGACGAGCGGAGCGAAGAGCGCGGCCGTCGGCACGAGCAGCCACAGCAGACGACCGGCACCACGGAACTGCGCGGTGCCGAGCACGATGCCCACGGCGACGACCCACAGCAGCACGAGTGCCGGAGCCAGCGACGGAGCACAGGCGACCACGGCGGCGAGCAGGAGGGAGGCACTTCCGGCCGCGCCCCAGGAGCGGTGCGCCACCACCGCGGAGTGGAAGAGCCACGGCAGCAGGAGGTGCACCAGCACGGCGCTCGGACGGCCGTCGACGAGCGCTGTGAGGAAGGTGGGCGCCAGCGCCCAGGCGACACCGGCGAAGATGCGCAGCCCCGACCGGTCGGTCACTCGCGTCGCTGCGAACCACCCGCCGAGCACCGCGAGCGGAAGAGCGAAGATCCACAACAGCACCATCGCGAACGATGGTCCCGCCGGCCACAGCGAGCCGAGCACGGCCACGACCGCGGCGAACGGGTCGGCGGGGCCGACGAGGCCGATCGCCGTGCCGCGCGCACCCCATGCCGCATCGCTCCAGAGCGCCGAGACGGTCTGTCGCAGCGGAAGCAGCGCGCCGCCGCCGAGCGCCGGCCACGCGAGAAGAGTCGTGAAGGAGGCGATGCTCACCACGAGTGCCGCGAGCACGGCCCACGCGCCGCCGCCGGAGAAGAAACGCAGCTCGCTGACCGCGCCGCCTTCGCTGCCGTGCCCGTCGTCGAGGCGCCGTCGCAGATCAGACGACGTCACCCGCAGCGGCGCGATGCTCGCCCAGGTGGATGAGCGGAACGAGCGGATGCGCGACCGCGACCGCGCGATCGCCCCGACCCGCAGCATCGCGGTGAGGGCAGCTCCCCACTCGGGGAGGACCGCTTCCGGCCGCTTGCCGACGAGATGCGTGATGGAGCGCCACAGCGCGAGCGGGAGCAGGCTGAGCCAGTGCAGCGGCACCGCGCCCGCCGGAGCATAGGCGAGTCGCCGGTGCAGCTGCGCGAGCCGGGTGACGTAGGCGCGACGGGATCGGCCGGAGGGCAGCGCGGCGGGGCCGTCCGGCGCTGCGGAGACGCGCGCGCCCGGCGAGAGCACGAGCCGCCCGCCACCCAAGCGTGCGCGGACGCCCAGGTCGAGTCCCTCGTCGGCGCCGGCGAGCGCCGGATCAGGCCGCAGCGCGTCACGGACCTCTCCGCGGATGAGGATGCCGCGCACATCGGAGCCGAGCGCGTCGTCCATGCGGTCGTGCTGCCCCTGGTCGAGTTCCCCTGCCGCGAGTTCGACCGAGCGACCGAACGTCGTCATGCTGACACCGAGTGAGACGATCTCCCGATCGTTGTCGGTCGCGACGAGTTTGGGCGCGACGATCGCCGCGGAGGGCGACCGCTCGAGCGTTCCTCGGAGACGCTCCAGCGCCCGCGGATGCGGAGCCGTGTCCTGAGCGAGCAGCCAGATCGCCGAGCCTGCGCTCACGCGCGGACGGGCGAGCTCCACAGCTTCGGCGAACGAGGTCGTCGTGCGGGCTTCGATGATCCCCTCGACGACGGCCCCGACGGCTTCGCTCTCGCGCAGGGAAGCTGCATCGCCGCACATGACGAGGGTCACGGCCTCGGCGGGCGAGGTCTGGGAGCGAACGGCTTCGAGAGTGCGGAGGAGTTGCGCGCGGGAGGAGGATCCGGGGCGCGCGACGATGATGGCGTGAACTCGGGCTGGCATGACGTCGTCAGCCTATGCGCGTCGGGACCTGCCCTGGAGCAGTGGATGCGGCGCGCCTGCGAAGCGATGCGGCCACAGTCGAGACGACCGGCTCAGCCGATCAGCTGGCGCGACGCTTGAGCTTGCGGCGCTCGCGCTCGGAGAGGCCACCCCAGATGCCGAAGCGCTCATCATTGTTGAGCGCGTACTCGAGGCATTCGCCACGCACGTCGCAGGTGGTGCAGATCCGCTTGGCGTCTCTGGTCGATCCGCCCTTCTCCGGGAAGAAGGCTTCGGGATCCGTCTGCGAGCAGAGAGCGTCTGCCTGCCAGGCGAGGGCATTGTCGTCATCGGCGGCATCCGTGCGCCGCACCCCGGGAACACCGAGGTTGATCGGATCGACGAACCAGTTCTCCGGTACGTCGGAACGGTAACCCGTCATCTCGATCTCCAACCCTGTCTCCGCCCCCCGGCGGGCCGTGCGCATGACTAATTACACCCGTGTCATTCGCTCCGGTCAAGTCGCGGATGGTAAACCCTCAAGCGACTCTTGAAGGTTTTTGACGTTCTCTCGGCGTGTCGCGGCGTGGCGAGCGCGATGTGCGCTCAGAGACCGGGGCCGGCCACGAAGGCCTCACCGTCGCCGGACACCGTGAGTGTGCTCTCGTCACCGCCCGCGAAGGCCGCGCTTCCGACGGGAACCTGCACTTCCTCGCCGGACGAGGAGATGACGGTGATGTCTCCGGCCGTCGCGAGCACCATCGTCGGCCCCGAGACCTCGACCGTGACCGGCGCACCGTCCACGGAGACCCTGCTCAGCGCGAAGTCGGAGACGGGGACCGGATACGCCGTGATCGCTTGACCCTCCGCCGGCCGCAACACCGGGACCTCACCCGGCGTCGGGTCGAGGATCGCGAGCAGCTCGGGAACGTCGATGCGCTTGGGCGTCAGGCCGCCACGCAGCACGTTGTCGCTCGCCGCCATGATCTCGACACCGAGGCCCGAGAGGTAGGCATGCAGAAGGCCGGCGCGCAGGAACACGCCCTCCCCCCGTCGGAGCACGACGTGGTTCATGAGCAGCGCGACGACCACTCCGGGATCCCCCGGGTAGTTCGCCGCCACGCCCGCGATGGCGCTCAGCGTCGTGCCCCACTCCCCCGTATCGGCGCGCTCCGCTGCCCGCACCACCGCGGCGATGATCTCGTCGACCTCGCGCTGCACGTCGCCGCCGAGCAACCAGCCGATGGCAACCCGCAGCTCATCGGCTCCGCCCCCGAGACGGGCGCGGAGCTGTGCGACGCCGTCGTTGTCCTCCAGCAGGTCCAGCAGAGCGAGAGTGTCCTCCACCGGGCGCAGGCCGCTGAGCGATTCGAAGCGCTCGCTGAGAGCGACGATGAGCTCGGGCTTGTGGTTGTCGTCGCGATAGTTGCGCTGCGGATCGTCTGCGGCGAGCCCGCTCTCCCTCGCCCAGCCCTCGCGCGCCTGCGCGATCGTCGGATGCACCTGGATCGAGAGCGGCCCGCCCGCGGCGAGCAGCTTCAGCAGGTACGGGAGCGTGCCGCCGGTGATCTGATCGAGGGTGCCGCCGCCCGCGACGTCCGCGGGGTCGCCGGGATGATCCCCGAACCACACCTCTGCCTCGGGGCTACCGGTCGGCGTGCGTCCTTCGAGTCCGGCGAGGAGGGAGTCGGATCCCCAGGCGTAGTCGCGGGGTGCGTTCGTGAGGCTCAGCAGCATGCCACCAGCGTAGAGCCGCGCTGCGGCGTTCAGGCACGCGCCGAGTGCGGCGCGGTAGCCTGAACGCGATGGCCCAGTACACCAAGCACCCGGTGACAGCCCCGCCCTCGGCGCCGGAGCGCGAGTCGACGGGGCACCTTCTGCTGCGCGGGTACGTGATCCTCGTGCTCATCGTGACCTTCGCGCACACGGCGGTGTACAACCTCATCGGCATGGAGGGCGCCGCCGTCACCCTCGCGGTCTTCACCCTCGCGACACTCGGCATCGGCATCCCGATGCTCGCCCGCAACCGCCCTCAGCCGTTCCGCTGGCGTCGCCTGCCGTGGACGGCGATGGGGTACACGACACTCGCACTGGTCTCGGTCGCGTGGTCCCAGTGGCGAGGACCGACGCTGATCACCTGGGTGCTCCTGGCGGCCGTCACCGTGAACGGGCTGTTCATCGCCCACGTGCTCACCTGGCACGAGATCATCCGTGCCCTGTCCTCCGCCTTCAAGTGGATCCTCGGGCTGTCGCTGGCGATCGAGCTGTGGGTCTCGCTCGTCGTGCACGGGCCGCTGCTGCCGAACTTCGCCACCGTGCCGGAGGGCGAGATCGACCCGCAGTGGTATTGGGTCAGGGACAACCTCTTCGACGGCGGACGGATCCAGGGGATCGTCGGCAACGCGAACCTGCTGGCGATCATCTCCCTGTTCGCGATCATCACCTTCGGTGTGCTGTTCGCCGCTCGCGCGCGCTGGCGGACGACGCTCGCCCTGTGGATGCTGCTCGCGGCGTACTTCCTGTTGCGCACATCGTCGGTCACCGCACTCGCGTGCGCGGCCGCCGCCGCGCTGGTCCTCGTCGTGGCGCTACTGATGCGCCGTGCCCGCACGCCGAGCGCCCGCACGCGGATCTATGTGACGGCCATCGGCGGCACGGCACTGGCCGCCGCCGTGGTCTGGCTGCTGCGCGAGCCGCTGCTCGGTCTCGTCGGGCGCAGCTCCGACCTCACCGGCCGCTCCGACCTGATCTGGTCGAAGGTGCTCGAGCGGGTGCGAGAGCATCCGCTGTTCGGCAACGGGTTCTCCAGCCCGTGGATCCCGACGGACCCGGCCTTCGACCACTGGATCGTGGATCACGGCATCACCGTGTTCCACGCGCACAACATGTGGCTCGACGTGCTGTTCCAGCTCGGCGTGCTCGGTGTGGTCCTGATGGGAATCGCCTACCTGAGCCTGCTGTGGCGCTCCTGGTTCTTCGCGGTCGACCGGCCCCGCTGGGATCTCCACGCCCGTCGTCCCTTCTCCCCGCTGACCCTGCTTCCGAGCCTCTTCACCGTGGTCCTGCTGGTCCAGGGCTTCTCCGAGTCGACCCCGATCATGCTCTGGGGGTGGCTGCTCCTGGTGCTCCTGTCCTTCAAGCTGAAGTCGGTGCCGCTGGTGGGCGTCGGAGAACGCGACCTGGTGTTCGAACGCGGTACGCGGCAACGGCGGGTTCCGTGACACCGGTCCGGCCGCTGGTCCGCCTGCTCGGCTCCGTGGAGCTCGCGCGGGCCTTCACGCTCACGGCGCTCACCGCCATCTTCGGCTCGTATGCGATCGGGCGGATGACCTCGACGGTCACGCTGTCCACGATCATCGCGGTGCTGTGCGTGCTCGGCGCCGCGATCCTCTGGGTGCGCCGCGACGAGCTCTCCCCGCTGCGCATCGCCCCCTCGTCGCTCTTCGCCTTCCTGGGCTGGGCGCTGGTGAGCATGGTCTGGACGACAGACCGCTCGGACACGTTCTTCGGGTGGATGTCGCTGTTCGGATACGCGTTCCTCGCGATCACCATCGGCCACATCCGTGACACGCTGCAGACCGTGCGCGCCATCGGCGATACGCTGCGCGTGCTGCTGGCCGTCTCGCTCGGGGTGGAGATCCTCTCCGGCATCCTGCTCGACGTGCCGTTCACTTTCCTCGCGATTCAGGGCAACCTCGCCGCCGGCGGCCCGGTGCAGGGCGTGTTCGGCAGCCGCAACATGCTCGGATTCGTCGCGGTGATCGCGCTGATCACGTTCGTGATCGAGTGGCGGACGCAGTCGGTCAACGCTCCACTGGCGGTGGTGTCGGTCGGCCTCGCCGGGTCGCTGGCGTTCCTCTCCGCCTCCCCTACCGTGCTCGTGCTGGCCGTCGCCGTCGGCATCGTGACCCTCGCCCTCACCATCGTGCGGCACACGTCGCCGGCACGACGCAACCTGGTGCAGTGGATGCTCGGCATCCTGGTGGCGCTGGCGCTCACGATCGCGTTCGCGTTGCGCCATCAGATCATCGCTCTGCTCGATGCCGGATCGGACTTCTCGATGCGCGCGTCGCTCTGGAACACGATCCTCGACTTCGTCGCACTCAAGCCGATCCAGGGCTGGGGGTGGTTCGGCGACTGGGCGCGCGGCGAGTACCCGTTCACGTACATCAACTTCCAACTCGACGACCATCACCAGAGCGCGCTGAACGCGTTCTTCGACGTGCTGCTCCAGCTCGGGGCGGCAGGACTCGTGCTCTTCCTGCTCCTCGGTGGGGTCGCACTGATCCGATCATGGCTGGTCGCGAGCGTCCGGCGGTCCGTGGTCTACGCGTGGACGCCGATCATCCTCGTCACGCTCGCCGTCGACTCGATGTTCGAGAGCTTCACGCTGGTCGGCGCCGGGTGGTTCATGCTCGTGCTGTGCGCGCTGCGGGCTGGGCAGTCGCGCTCCTGGCGCGAGAACATCGACGCTGCGCACACGGGCGCGATCTCGACTCTGCGTTCCCTGGAATAGCCGCCGCAATCGCCTCTCTCGGTGTCGGAGAGTGGCGCGGTATCAGAGCGTGGCGCGCAGCTTCTCCGCCCAGGCGATCGCGTCGCGGACCCCGTCATCGACCGACCGCTGCGCCTGCCACTGGAGCACCGCGGCAGCGCGGTCGACGATCGCGAACGCGCCGGCCTGATCGCCGGGTCGGCGGTCGGTCTCCGTCACCGGAAGCGGCTCGCCCGTCACACGCTCGAACGCCGCGACGAGCTCGCGCACCGTCACGCCGTCTCCCGTGCCGAGGTTGATCACCTGGTAGGGGTCGTCCGGCGTGGCGACCTCATCGAACTTCTGCACGGCCGCGACATGCGCGAGAGCGAGATCCCAGACGTGGATGTAGTCGCGAAGACCGGAGCCGTCGCGGGTCTCCCAGTCCGTTCCCGTGATGGTGAAGGGTTCTCCGGCCACGCGCGCCTGCATGATCTTTCCCAGCGCATGCGACGGCGTCGGGTTCTGCAGGCCCGTCCGCAGTCGCGGGTCGGCACCGATCGGGTTGAAGTAGCGCAGCGCGATCGCGCGGAAGTCGCCCGCCGTTGCGGCATCCTCGAGGATCTGCTCGACCATCACCTTCGTCCGGGCATACGGGCTCGACGGCGCGAGCCTGCCACCCTCGTCCACGCCGTCGCCCGTCTCACCGGCGTAGACCGATGCCGAGGAGCTGAACACGATGCGTGGGATACCCGCATCGCGCAGACGCCGCAGCAGCACGACAGTCTTGCCGACGTTGGCGTCGTAGTACCCGAGCGGATCGGCGACCGACTCCGGCACCACGATGCGGGCAGCGCAGTGGATCACGGCATCGATGTCGGGATGATCCGCGAGCAGGGCCTCCACCACCGACCCGTCGGCGATGTCGCCGACGTAGAGGTTCCGGCCTTCGCCGAAGGATCGAAGCCCCGTGGAGAGGTCGTCGAGGATGACGACCTCTATTCCGGCTTCGATGCATGCCGTCGCGACGGTTGAGCCAATGTAGCCGGCACCGCCGGTGATCAGTACCTTCATCGCGGTCAGTCTACCCAGCGCTTCCGAGGGGGCACCGGGCGACTCTCCGCAGATGCGAAGGTCATCGACGGTAGGCTACTCACTGCTCGTCGAGTCCCGCACTGTCCCCTGACAGTGGCCTGCGGCACCAACATCGGAGAACCTGCCAGTGGCCCACGTCCTTCAGAACGTCGTCTTCCCACTTGATCGCGACCCCGACCTTCTTCCGCTCTACGCCGACCCGGAGACCTGGTCCGTGATCGAGGACGAACCGGTCCGCGTCTCGAACCGCGCGCACCTCGGGAACATCCTCGGTCGGCATCGCGCGCGGATCGTTGCCGGGCGGCGCGTGTCGATGGGCACGTATTTCAACGCCTTCCCCGCGTCGTACTGGCAGCACTGGACGAGCGTCCGACAGGTGCGCCTGACCGTGCGCACGACCGGACCGGCGACGATCCTGGTGTACCGCTCCAACGGATCCGGGGTCCGCCAGCGCGTGGCCACGCGCGAGGTGACGGGCGAGGCCTCGACGTCGTTCGACCTCGAGCTCACGCAGTACAGCGACGGCGGCTGGATCTGGTTCGACATCGTCGCCGACGAGAAGCCCGCCGTGCTCGAGGGTGCGGAATGGACGACCGACCAGGAGCCGAAGCGCACCGGCAAGGCCTCGCTCGGCATCACGACCTACAACAAGCCCGATTACTGCGTCGAGACCCTGCGGGCACTCGCCGCGTCGCCGGACGCGCTGGAGTTCGTGGACCGCATCTTCCTGATCGATCAGGGGACGCAGCTCGTCGCGGATCAAGAGGGCTACGACGACGTCGCCGCGAGCCTCGGCGAGACCCTCCAGGTCATCCGTCAGGACAACCTGGGCGGATCCGGCGGGTTCGCCCGCGCGATGCACGAGACACTCCAGCGTCCGGAGAGCGACTTCGTGCAGCTTCTCGACGACGATGTGCGGCTCGAACCGGAGTCGCTGCGCCGATCCATCGTCTTCGGTCAGTACGCGACGACCCCGGTCCTGGTCGGCGGTCATATGTTCGACCTGCTCGACCGCCCGAAGCTGCACGGCTGGGCCGAGGTCGTCGACGAGCATCCGTTCATGTGGCGCAACCTGTACCAGGAGAAGATGCCGCACGACTTCGGCGTCTCGAACCTGCGACAGTCCACGCTCCTGCACATGCGCATGGACGCCGACTACAACGGCTGGTGGATGTGCCTCATCCCCCTCGACGCGATCCGCAAGGTCGGTCTTTCGCTGCCCGCATTCATCAAGTGGGATGACGCCGAGTTCTGCCTCCGCGCCGGCGAGGCCGGCTTCCCGACCGTGTCCATGCCGGGCGTCGCGCTGTGGCATGTCTCCTGGGTCAACAAGGATGACACGATCGACTGGCAGGCGTATTTCCACGCCCGGAACCGCATCGTGGCAGGGCTCCTGCACTCGAACGCGCCGAGGGGTGGTCGACTGCTCGTCCACAGCCGCCGCGTCGACCTCAAGCACCTCATGATGATGCAGTACTACCCCGTGGCGCTGCGTGCGCAGGCGCTGCGCGATGTGCTGTCCGGGCCCGAGCACATGCGTCGCAACCTGGCGACGGCCATGCCCGCCGCCCGTGCCCTCGCCGCCGACTATCCGGAGACGGTCGTGCACCGCGACCCGTCCGCCGTGCTGCACGCGCGTCGCGGCCGCCAGGTGTACAAGCAGCTCCCGAAGAACGACCTGGACAGCCCGAAGGGGATGCGGCTGCGGCTGTTCACCCTCTCCACGCTGACGTCGCACTTCCTCCACCGTCCGAACGCGGCGAACATCGCGCAGCCCGAGGTCGAGTTCGGCAAGGAGGATGCGCACTGGTGGCGTGTCCCGGCGTTCGACAGCGCACTGGTGAGTGCCGCCGACGGCTCCGGCAAGAACATCTACACGCGTGATCGCGCGAAGTACCGACGGATGCTGCGCGACACGGTGCGGCTGCATGCCGAACTCCGCCGGCGCTGGCCGGACCTGCAGAAGCAGTACCGCGAGGCGCTGCCCGATCTCGTGTCCCCCCAGTCCTGGCAGCAGATCTTCGAGGAGAAGGCATGACCGCGGCGCCCGCTGCATTCGACCCCACGGCCGCGACGATCGTCATCGTCACCTTCAACCGCTCTCACCTGCTCTCGGGTCTGCTCACGAGCATCACCGCGATGGCCCCCAAGCCCGGCCACGTCGTCATCATCGACAACGCCTCGGCAGACGACACCACCGACGTCGTCGAGTCGTTCCGCGAGGACATCGGCACCGAGATCGTGTACCGACGGCTCGAGAAGAACACCGGCGGCTCCGGTGGCTTCAGCGAAGGCATGCGCACCGCGTACGAGCTCGGCTCCGAGTGGATCTGGATGATGGACGACGATGTCGAGGTCCTCACCGAGGGACTCGCGAAGATGGGCGCCTGGAGCAGCAGGTTCAAGAGCATCCAGGGACGCCGCTTCGACTACGACGGCAGCGAGTTCTATTGGCAGTACCGCATCGCCGAGCGCATGGGCATCCCCATTCCGTTCGCCCCGTCCGGCTTCGACGAGACGGGCTACAAGGAGATGAACAGCGGCTGCTTCGAGGGCATGTTCATCCATCGCTCGATCGTGCAGCAGATCGGTCTGCCCGACCCGCGGTTCTTCATCTACTGGGACGACCAGATGTACGGGTGGCTCGCCTCGCGCCTGACGACCGCGGTGATCGTCGACGAGTTCGTGCTGCGGCGCACCCGTGAGATCAAGCAGTGGGACATGGGCATCCGCCACATGAACGCGTCCAGCAACGCGTACCGCTACTACATCATGCGCAACCGCGGATTCATCAAGCAGTACTACCGCGTCCACGGCGTCTACAACCCGGTGCTCTTCGGCCTCGGTACCGCGGCGACGTTCTTCAAGGAACTCATCCGGCTCGTGTTCGTCGAGCGGACCGTGCGCGGCACGAGCAACCTCTTCCGCGGCATCCGCGACGGCGGGAAGGCCGGCCGGGATCGCAGCTGGCAGCCGATGCCACCCCTGGAGGCGTGACGGTGGACGAATCGCAGCCGGACCTGAGCTGGGCACCCCTACCCCCTCAGCCGAAGAGGACCGGACGGGTTTGGCTCATCGTCGGCCTTTCCGTTGCCGCGCTCGCGATCGTGGGCCTGCTGCTCTTCTTCCTCCTACCGCGGGGCGACTCCCCCGAGCCGTCGGAGTCCGCATCGCCGACGCCGACCGCATCCGCCACTCCCACGTCGACACCGACGCCGACACCGACGCCCACGCCGACGGCCACCGCTGCTCCCGAGCCGGAGCCGACACCGGCCCTCACTCCTCCGCCCGCGACCGATCCCACCGTCGAGGTGTTCCGCGGACAGGTGAGCGGGTGGCTGAACTCCGCGCCCCGCGGGCTCGACATCATCGCGGGTGCGAGCGGGCAGGACGCCCTTCCCGTCGTCGACACCCTGCAGCAGGACGCGCAGCGGCTGTCGGACGCGCAGGCGCCCTCGTCCATCGCCACGAAGTGGTACGACGGCGTGACGGACTACGCTCAGCGTCTCACGCAGCTCCAGGCAGCGATCACGAACGATTCCGGGGTTCCCGCGGCGGTCGACGCGGCGCGGAAGTCCGTCAACGCCTTGCGGAGCTTGGTGGGACTCTGAGCGGACCGCCGGTCAGCTCGTCGAGTTGCCGCTAGACCGCGTAGTCGGCGTTGTAGCGGTCGAGCACTTCGGCGATCGGCGCATCGAGCGCCAGCGCGCCCTTGTCGAGGTAGAGCCCGCGAGTGCAGAACCGTCGGAGGTCGCGTTCGTTGTGACTGACGAAGAACAGGGTTCGCCCCTCGGCGAGCAGTTCGTCGATGCGCTTGTAGCACTTGTCACGGAAAGCCTTGTCGCCGACGGCGAGCACCTCGTCGACCAGCAGGATCGGCTCATCGAGCTGGGACACGACGGCGAATGCCAGCCGGACCTTCATCCCGTTCGAAAGGTGCTTGTAGGGCGTGTCCTCGAACCCGGCGAGCTCGGCGAACTCGATGATGCCGTCGTACCGGCGCGAGACCTCCTCGCGCGACATCCCGTGCAGGCCCGAGGTCAATCGCACGTTCTCCCGCACCGTGAGGTCTCCCACGAAGCCACCGGTGATCTCGATCAGGGGGGCGACGCCCCCGTTCACCGTGACCGTGCCCTCGTCGGGGAGGAGAACCTTGGCGACCAGGCGGAGAAGCGTGGACTTGCCCTGCCCGTTGCGCCCGACGACCCCGATCGACTCCCCCGGCTGCACCGAGAACGACACGTTGCGCAGCGCCCAGAACTCGCCGGGACGAGAGCGCCGCGAGGCTCCAGCGAAGAGATCCTTGAAGCTCCGGCTGCCCCGCCTGTTCCGACGGAAATGAACGCCCAGATTCTGCACTTCGATCGCCGCGGACATCACAGCTCCTTCAGCACGGGTCGTTCGAGGCTCCGGAAGGTCCAGATGCCGAGCGCGAGGATCAGAAGAGTCATCAGGACGCTGATCGTCAGCGTGAACAGGTTCCACTGGTCGGGGAAGAAAGGCATCCGGTAGAGCATGAAGATGCCCGCAAGCGGATTGAATGCGCCGAGAGTCTGGAAGATGCCGGGAAGATCGGTCACGTTGTAGATGATCGGCGTCGCGTAGAACATCGCACGCAGGATCAGCGCGGTCGTGCGCTCGAGGTCGACGAAGAGCACGCAGAGGGGCGCCACCAGGAGCCCCAGTCCGATCAGGAGGATCGTCTGCAGCAGCACCGCCACCGGCAACCAGAGGATTCCCCAGCCGATGTGCACCGTCTGATTCGGATCGAGCTCGACGACCAGGTTCACGACGATGAACAGCACGAGGACCGGCAACGAGAACAGGTACTCGATGCCCTTGCTGAGCACGATCCGATTCACCCAGATCGAACGCGGGATCGAGGTCGACCTGACGAGTCGGGCGTCCTTCTTGAACGCCCGCGTGAAGTCCGACACCGAAGCGTTGAACCACACCCACGGAAGCAGCGCACTGATCAGGAAGATGATGTACGGCTCTTCACCGACGTCGCGCTGGAAGATCTGCGTGAAGACGAACCAGTAGATCGCACTCATCACGAGTGGATCCAGCACGGACCAGAGGTAGCCGAGGAAGCTCGTCGAGTAGCGGACCTTCAGGTCGCGGGCCGACAGCAGCCACAGCGAATGAAGATAGCGCCGGGGGGTCCCGGGCGCCCCGACAGCAGCGTGACTCACGATGTCGAGTCTAGGAGAGAGTGTTGTTCCAGAGCGACAGCGCCGAGCCGATGGCCATGTGCATGTCGAGGTACTGGTACGTACCCAGCCGGCCGCCGAAGTGGACGTCCTTCTCCCCCTTGGCGAGCTCGCGGTACGTCAGCAGACCCTCGCGGTCGGTCGGGGTGTTCACCGGGTAGTAGGGCTCGTCCTCGCGCTCGGCGAAACGCGAGAACTCGCGCATGATCACCGTCTTGTCCTGCTCGTAGACGTCCTTGCGCTCCGGGTGGAAGTGCTTGAACTCGTGGATGCGGGTGTAGGGCACATCCATGTCCGGGTAGTTCATGACGCTCGTGCCCTGGAAGTCGCCGACGTTCAGCACTTCCTGCTCGAAGTCGAGCGTGCGCCAGCTGAGCGCGCCCTCGGTGTACTCGAAGTAGCGGTCGACAGGTCCGGTGTAGACGACCGGGAGCTGACCGACGGTCGCCTTCTTGCTGAGCGGCTGTGCATCGTCGAAGTAGTCGACGCCGAGCTTGACCTCGATGTTCGGGTGGTCCGCCATCCGCTCCAGCCACGCGGTGTACCCGTCGGTGGGAAGGCCCTCCCAGGTGTCGTTGAAGTAGCGGTTGTCGTACGTGTAGCGCACGGGAAGGCGGCTGATGATGTCGCCCGAAAGCTTCTGCGGGTCGGTCTGCCACTGCTTCGCCGTGTAGTCACGGAAGAAGGCCTCGAAGAGGGGGCGTCCGACGAGGGCGATGCCCTTCTCCTCGAAGTTCGCGGCCGTCTTGGCATCGAACTCGCCCGCCTGCTCCTTGACCAGCGCGCGCGCCTGATCGGGCGTGTAGGCCGACTGGAAGAACTGGTTGATCGTGCCGAGGTTCACCGGCATGGGGAAGACCGTGCCCTTGTGCGTCGTGTAGACGCGGTGGACGTAGTTCGTGAAGCTGGTGAAGCGGTTGACGTACTCCCACACCGTCGCGTTCGAGGTGTGGAAGAGGTGCGCACCGTAGCGGTGCACCTCGATGCCGGTCTCGGGCTCCGCCTCGCTGTAGGCGTTGCCGCCGATGTGCGGGCGGCGGTCGATGACGGTTACCTTGCGGCCGGCTTCGGCGGCACGCTCAGCGATGGTGAGGCCGAAGAAACCCGACCCGACGACGAGAAGATCCATGCACCAATCGTATCGGCGGCGGCTGCCCGAACCTGCGCGTGTCGTCTGAGAGACTGTAACCATGCCGAATCGAGTCGGCGGTGCCGTGCGCCGCATCTGGGGCCACAGCGCGGTTCGCTACCTCGTCATCGGCGGATTCTGCTTCCTGGTCGATGCCGGATTGCTCTGGGTCGCTCACGACCTCCTCGGTGTGCCGCTCGCCATCGCCACCCCCGTCGCCTTCCTCGCATCGTTCGCGGTCACCTACACGCTGCAGCGGGTGGTCGCGTTCGCCTCCGATTCGAAGGTCGTGCCCAGCGTCGCCCGCTACACCGCGCTCGTGGTCTTCAACACGATCGCGACGACGGCGATCGTGTGGTTCGTCGACTCGCTCGGCGGCGGATGGTTCGTCGGCAAGGTGCTCGCCGTGGTCGCGACCACCGTCTGGAACTACTTCGCCTATCGTTACTGGGTGTTCACCAATCCACCGGCTCGGAGTTCGGATGTATAAGAATGCGGTCATCGCGGCCGTCGTCCCCGCGTACAAAGAAGAGAAGATGATCGCGAAGGTCATCCAGACGATGCCGGACTACGTCGATCACATCGTGATCGTCGACGACTGCAGCCCTGACGGGACCAGCGACGTCGTCCGCGGCATCGAGGATCCCCGTGTGACGCTGATCCGCCACGAGGAGAACCAGGGCGTCGGCGGCGCGATCATCACCGCGCATCGGACCGCGATGGACCTCGGCGCGGACGTCAACGTCGTGATGGCAGGCGATGCGCAGATGGACCCCGACTACCTGCCCACGCTGCTGGACAAGGTCACGGACGGGGGCTTCGGGTTCGCCAAGGCCAACCGCTTCTACTCCCCCGAATCGTTCCGCGGCATGCCGGGGTACCGAGTGTTCGGCAACGTCGTGCTCTCCTTCTTCACGAAGCTGGCGTCCGGCTACTGGAACCTCTTCGATCCGCAGAACGGATACACGGCGATCCGCACCGAGGCCCTCGCACGGGTGCCGCTCGAGCGCGTTGCGAAGCGCTACAGCTTCGAGAACGATCTGCTCATCCACCTGAACATCCTCCAGGTGCCGGCGACCGATGTGCCCATTCCCGCGGTCTACGGCGACGAGGTTTCCAGCATCCGCCTGAGCAAGGTCGTCCCCGAGCTTCTGCACCGGCTGACGGTCGGCTACTGGTCGCGGATCTGGTACCGCTACGTGCTGTGGTCCTTCTCTCCGATCGCGCTTCTGCTGTTCATGGGCCTGTTGCTGTTCATCCTCGGGCTCGGCATCGCGGTCTGGGTGATGTTCCAGATCGCGAGCTCCGTGGTGGCGACCGCCGCCACCGTCATGCTCGCGGCGCTCCCGCTCATGATCGGGACGCAGATGCTGATCAGCGCGCTGCAACTCGACATCCAGGCGACGCCCTCGACGCCGACGTACTCGCCGTTCGACGCCAGAGAATGAAAGAGCGGGCGGCCGACAGATG
>NZ_JAAUVO010000027.1:0-44121 GCF_012030385.1 Microbacterium sp. B19(2022) | reverse complement strand
GACATGACCTCCCCCACCCCTGCGGTGCGCTGGCGGCGTCACGGACTGACGTCCGTCGCGCTCCTCGCCTTGCTCGGCGGCGCTGTCGTCGCCCCCGCGGCCCTCGCCGCCCCCGAGCCCGAGGTGCCGACCGGCTCGCTGGTCACCGGCGACACCGCCTGGCACTACCTCGACGACGGATCCGACCCGTCGCCCGCACCGGCCGCGCTCCGTGACTGGACGCTCCCGGCGTTCGACGACGGCAGCTGGAAGACCGCTCCCGGCTCGTTCGGCGCGAAGAACGGCAAGCTCGGATCGGTGGGCCCGCAGACGCCGAGGACGCTCCTGAACCACTACCTCGACGGGGCTGCGGCGCCGACCGTGCCGACGTACTTCTTCCGCACGACGTTCGAGCTCGAGGCCGGAGTCGCCGAGCAGGTCGCGGCGCTGCAGAGCACCATCACCTACGACGACGCCGTGATCGTGTGGATCAACGGCGAAGAGGTCGCCCGCTACGTCGACGGCCGCATCACCGACACGAAGAACGTCGAGTACGCCGGCGACTCCAACGGCGACCCGCTCACGACCACGTTCAGCGCCGAGGGCGACCTGCTGCACGACGGCACCAACACGATCGCCGTCTCGCTGTTCCAGGACCGCGAGACCAGCTCCGACATCTACTTCGACATGTCGTCGCTGACCCTGGTGAAGGCATCCGACCCCGGTACGCCTGTGATCGCCCCGCCGACCCGCGTCATCCTGACTCCGACCGAGCAGCCGGCCATCTCGCAGGCGTTCTCGTGGCTCGCGGGCGACGCGTCGCACACGGTCGGACAGGTCGAGATCGCACCGACTGCCGGTGGCGACGTCCGAACCGTCGACGCGTACGACGCCGGTGTGGTCAACGGCAACCCGAACAAGCATTTCTCGGCGACAGTCACCGGCCTCACCGCCGCGACCGAGTACCGCTACCGCGTCGGCCTGCCCGGCAGCTGGAGCGACTGGTACGAGTTCCGCACGGCTGACGGGAAAGCCACCGACTTCCAGTTCATCTACTACGGCGACGCGCAGATCGGACTCGACACCACGTGGCCGAGCGTCGTGAAGCAGGCCGAGGCCAACGCTCCGCGCTCCATCGGCTCCGTGCACGCGGGCGACCTGATCAACACGTCCAGCAACGAGAACGAGTGGGTCAACTGGTTCAAGGGCATGAAGGACTCGGCCGTGCGCACCAACGTGATGGCCGCTCCCGGCAACCACGAGTACTCGGGCGACAAGCTGCTCACCGCGTGGAAGGCCGCTTTCGAGTACCCGCACAACAACCCGTCGATGAGCTCCATCGGCGAACTGGCCGATCTCGCCAAGGGCGACTCGGCCGTCGCGCAGCAGTACCGCGCGTTCTTCGACCACTGGAGCTCCTTCGCCGCGGAGACCGCGTACTACACGGACTACCAGGGCGTGCGCTTCATCACGCTGAACGCGACGCGCGACACCACGTTCCTCACGCCGGCCGGGCTCCCGTCCTGCACGGGCGCGGAGTGCCCCTCCTCGCAGATCGGCCTCCTCTGGACCCGCTTCCAGGGCGCCTGGCTCGACCTGCTGCTGCAGAACAGCCCGTCGAAGTGGAACGTCGTCACCTTCCACCAGCCGGTCTTCTCGGCATCCGAGGGTCGCGACGAGCCGAAGCTCCGCGCCGACTGGGTCCCCGTGTTCCAGCGCAACGACATCGACCTGGTGCTCATGGGCCACGATCACACCTATGCTCGCGGCTACGTGAACACCGACGCGACCGAGACGCCCGGCATCACCACCGGCCCGGTCTACGTGGTGTCGAACTCCGGCGCGAAGCACTACGAGCTCGAGACGCCCGAGAAGAACGTCTGGACCAACAACGGCGCCACCCAGGTGCTGCGCGGCCAGGGCGTCACCACCTACCAGGTGATCGACGTCTCGAAGAATCAGCTCGTCTACCGCTCGTACCTGGCGGAGAAGCAGCCGGATGCCACCACCGACCTCCCCGTCGGCGCCGTGTACGACACGTTCACGGTGACGAAGTCGGATGCCGGCGAGAAGTGGGTCACCGAGAAGGGCGTCACGCCTCCGGTCACGCCGGAGCCCGAGGTTCCCGCCGAGATCGAGCTGGGCGCAGCATCCGTCACGGCCGGCGGCACCCTCGCGGTCTCGGGCAGTGGCTTCGCGGAAGGCGCCGAGCTGCGACTCGAGCTGCGCTCCGACCCGGTGCAGCTGGGCACGGCCACCGCCGGTGCGGACGGCTCGTTCCAGCGCACGGTGACGATCCCGGCCAACACTCCGGCCGGGGCGCACACGCTCGCCGCGATCCTGCCGGACGGCACCGAGGTCACGGCCTCCGTCACCGTCACCGCGGTGTCCGGCGGCGGAGCGGTCACTCCGGGCGACGGCTCGGGCGGTTCCGGTGGCCCGGACGGCGACCTCGCCACCACGGGTGCCGACAGCGTGCCGTACATCGTCGCGGCCGTCGTGCTCCTCGCGGCGGGCCTCGGCCTGTTCGCGATGCGCCGCCGTCGGCAGCACGCCACGGTCGAGGTGACCGAGGCCGAGTAGTCCGCAGCATCCACGGGCGCCGTCGGGGTTTCGACCTCGGCGGCGCCCGCCGTTCCCACATGGTCGGGATGGCGAGGACGCCGGACGTCAGTCGACGACGAACAGACGCGCGCCGGTCTCGGTGCTCGAGCGATGGGCTTCCATGTCCGTGCCGACCTGATAGCTCTCCCCGGCGTGCAGAGTGAAGGTCCGACCGTCTTCGAGCTCTGTCTCGAGGGTGCCCTCGACGACGAACAGCACGTGGCCGCGCGAGCACCAGTGGTCGGCGACGTAGCCCGGCGAGTATTCGACCATGCGGATGCGGGTGTCGCCGATCTGCTGTGATCGCCAGACCGCCTGCCCCGTGATTCCCGGGTGGATGGTGGGTTCGATCTCTGCCCAGGTGGTGGTGCTGAAGGCGTGTCCGGGAAGGTTCATCGGTTCAGTATGGGTCATCGGCGACGCTCCACCCTGCCGCGCCGAGGAGACCACCGGCGCCTCAGCGCGACCCCGGACTGGGATAACCTTCCACCGAGTCCGTCCCGCTGAAGGAGAGCCCGTGCCCGCGAACGATGTGATGGCCGACGAGACCGATCGGATCGTCGCCGCGGCCCTGCAGGTGAACGGCCGTGCGTCGTGGGGAGAGATCGCCCGCGTGGTCGACCTGCCCGAGCGCACCGTCGCCCGTCGCGGTCAGCGGCTGCTCGATCGCGGACTGGTCCGCGTCTCCACCTACGTCGACCCCGCCCGCGTGCTGCACGCCCGCGCGGTACTGTTCCGCATCACGACTGACCCGCACGCCCTGTGGCACGTCGCGCGCACCCTCGCCCGCCGCGCGGATGCCTCATCGGTCTCGGTGCTCGAGGGCAGCAGTGACATCGCCGGCATGCTGCTCCCCCACGACGACGCCTCGATCCGCGAGCTGCTGTTCACCGACTTCCCCGAGCTCGAGGGCATCGACTCGATCAACGTCACCACTGTCCTGAAGTTCTTCCGCTCGGGGCACGACTGGCGTGCGGGCGTGCTGACCGACGAACAGGCACGCATGCTCGACGAGTCGTCCGGCTCGGAGGTCGACCCCGCCGACTCCCTGAGCGACGATGAGGAGGCTCTGATCCGACTGCTCCTGAAGGACGGACGGATGCCGGTGGCCCAGCTCTCCCGCGCCCTGGGCCTCAACGTCACGACGACTCGGCGACGCATGGAGTCGCTGAGCCGCCGCGGACTGATGCATCCGCGCACCGAGGTCGTGCCGAGCCTGTTCGGTCTGGGACTGGAGGCGCTCGTATGGCTTCGCGTGCCGATGGCTCGGCTCGAGAAGGTGGGCGCGGCCCTCGCCGCCGCCCCCGAGGTGAAGTTCATCGCGGCCACCACCGGCACCTCGCAGCTGCTCGCCAATGTGCTCGTGAAGGACGCCGACGAGTTCTACCGCTTCCTCACCGGCCCGGCAGTCGCAGGGCATGAGGGTCTCGAGGTCGTGGAGTCGCTCGTGGTGATCACCCCGGTGCTGCGCGGCTCGCTGATCGTCGACGAAGCGCCCGAGGCGCTGGCGAACGACATGCCTACCGGCGCCATCCGCCTATAGGCCGATTCTGTTACTGGCATGTAACGAAATGGCGAGATAGTTCTTAACGGCTTGACCTAGTGGCGAAATAGGGCGAGTATCCTCTCCAGGGCCAACACCCCTGGAGAGGACGATCGTGTTCACGGCTACGGGAGACGACTGGGCGGATCGCGCTGCGACGCTGCCCCTGCACACGCGCATGTTCATCGACGGCGCGTGGGAGGCGGGCTCTGCCGAGCCGCTGACTCCCGTGAGCCCGCGAGATGGTCGTGCGCTCCCGCCGATCACGGCCGCCTCCGCCGCCGACGTCGACCGGGCCGTCCGCTCGGCCCGCGCCGCGTTCGACTCCGGCGTCTGGTCGCGCATCGCACCCCGCGAGCGCGGACAGCTGCTCATCGCCTTCGCGCAGAAGATCCACGACAACGCCGAGGAGCTCGCCCTCACGATCTCGCTCGAGATGGGCAAGCCCATCCGCGAGGCCCTGCAGACCGAGCTGCGCGCGGTCGTGAACTGCTTCCGCTGGTACGGCGAGGCCGCCGACAAGGTGCTCGACGAGATGCCGGTCACCGCGCCGAACAGCCTCGCCCTGGTCACCCGCGAGCCGGCCGGAGTGGTCGCCGCCGTCGTGCCGTGGAACTTCCCGCTGACGATGACCGCGTGGAAGCTCGCCCCCGCCCTCGCGGTCGGCAACAGCGTCGTGCTCAAGCCCGCCGAGCACACCACGTTCTCCGCGCTGCGCCTCGCCGAGCTCGCGGTCGAGGCCGGCATCCCCGCCGGCGTCCTCAACGTCACGCCCGGCACCGGCCAGGTCGCCGGCCGCGCACTCGGCGAACACCCCGACGTCGACGTGGTCACCTTCACCGGCTCGCCCGAGGTCGGCCGGAAGTTCCTCGGCTACTCGGCCGCGTCCAACGGCAAGCGCGTCTGGCCCGAGCTCGGCGGCAAGACCGCGAGCCTGGTGCTGCCGGATGCCGACCTGGAACGGGCCGTGCGCGCCACCGCCGACGGCTGCTTCTACAACCAGGGGCAGATGTGCACGGCATCCTCCCGCCTGCTGGTGCCGCGTTCTCAGCGCGACCGCGCGCTGGAGATCGCGGCCGAGGTCGCGCGCACGAGCCTCCCCGCCGACCCGTTCGACGTCGCCACCTCGATGGGCGCGATCGTCAGCGAGAGGCAGCTCGCGGGCATCGCCGGATTCGTCGAGCGCGCCCAGGCCGAGGGCGGCGAGCTCGCCGCCGGCAGTGCCGAGCGGTTCCGGGCCGTCGACGGCGGCAGCTACTTCGCCCCGGTCGTGCTCGGCGTCACCCCCGAACACGAGGTCGCCCAGCGCGAGGTCTTCGGTCCTGTGCTCTCCGTCATCGCGTACGACGACGTCGAAGACGCACTCGCGATCGCCAACGGCACCGAGTTCGGTCTGGCCGCCGCCCTCTGGAGCACCGACCTCAATGCCGTGCACACCCTGTCGCGACGCCTGCGCGCCGGAGTCGTCTGGGTCAACTGCTTCGAGGAGGGCGACATGACGATCCCCTTCGGCGGCGTCAAGGGATCGGGCTTCGGCCGCGACAAGAGCCTGCACGCCCTGGAGAAGTTCACCGACCTGAAGACCACCTGGATCGAGCTCTCGTGACCCGCCCGTTCATCGGCATCACCACCTGGCGTCGTTTCATCGACACCGACCTCGGAAGCGGTCGCCCGGCCCACAGCCTGGGCACGGAGTACGCGGCGCCCATCGAGGCCGCGGGCGGCGCCGTGGTGCTGCTGCCGCCGACCGCCGGTGTCGACGAGGTGCTCGATCGCCTCGACGGGCTGGTGCTCTCCGGCGGAGAAGACGTGCACCCCTCGCGCTACGGCGCCGCGCCGCAGGAGGGCAAGAACTACGACCCCTCGCGCGACGGCTACGAACTCGCGCTCGCCCGCGGAGCCCGTGAACGCGGTCTGCCGGTGCTGGCGATCTGCCGCGGCCTCCAGGTCAGCAACATCGCCTTCGGAGGATCGCTGATCGTCGACATCCCGACGACCGCCGACCACCAGCCCGTGCGCGGCGCCGACCAGCAGCTGGCGGCCCGGCATCCGATCACGCTCGCCGAAGGCAGCCGTCTCGCGGCGCTCTACGGCACGCGGAATCGCGTCGTGAACACCATCCACCACCAGTCGATCGACGTCCCCGCCCCTGGCCTCCATCCGGTCGCCTGGGCGCCGGACGGCATCGTCGAAGCCGTCGAGGCCGACGACGACTGGCCCTTCTGGGCGGTGCAGTGGCACCCCGAGAAGATGATCGCCCCCGATGAGGCCGCAGAGGAGATGCCGCTGTTCGCGGCGTTCGTCTCGGCCGCCCGTGAACGCGCAGCGGAACACCCCGCTGCAGAGAAAGGAACACGATGACCAAGCAGGTCTTCCTCGAGTACGAGAACGGCGTCCGCGCCGTCGCCACCCTGTTCGAGGACCTCGCCCCTCGCACCTGCGAGGCCATGTGGGGTGCGCTGGAGAAGCCGGTCACCATGCAGGCGATGCACGCGATGTACGCCGGACCCGAGGTCATGGTCGGCCTTCCCGAAGAGGCCCAGAACTTCGACCCCGAGAAGGTGCCGTTCGAGAACCAGCAGGTCGTGCCCGCACCGGGTGACCTGCAGTGGTACTGGCAGCGTCCGATGCAGATGGGCGGCCTGCCGTTCGAGTGGTACGAGATCGGAGTCTTCTACGATCGTGGTGCCCGTACTCTCGGCCCGCTCGGATGGACACCCGTCAACATCTGGGGCGGCATCACCGAAGGACTCGCGGAATTCGCCAAGGAGAGCGCCGCGATCCGCATCGACGGAGCTAAGCAGCTCACCATCGGACGCCTGGTCTAAGGCGTTCACTCAGTGCTGGACCCATCCCGAAGGAGCAGTGCATGAATACCCGAAGAATTCTCACCACCGGAGCGCTCGTCGCCACCGGCGCCCTCATCCTCGCCGGCTGCGCATCCGGTGACGACACCGCATCCTCCGGCGACAAGGAGTTCGCCGGCGAGACCATCGTCGTCACCTCTTTCGGCGGCGACTGGGAGAAGGCCTTCATCGAGGCCGTCGTCGATCCCTTCGAGGAGGAGACCGGCGCCAAGGTCGAGCTGATCACGCTGTACAGCGCCGACGCCCTCGCACAGGTCACGGCCCAGAAGGCCAGCCCGCAGATCGATGTCGTGCACTTCTCGGGCGGCCAGGAGTTCACGGCTGCTCAGGACGGGCTCATCGCCCCGATCGCGGCCGACGACCTGTCCGAGTCCGGTGACCTGATCGACCTCGCGACCGCGGGGCTCGAGCGGGGCGAAGGCCCCGTCATCCAGCTGGCACCGATCGGACTCGTCTACAACACCGAGGCGGATGCTCCGGCGCCCACCTCGTGGCTCGACCTGTTCGACGACGCGTACGCCGGTCACGTCGCCCTCACGGACTTCTCGAACACGTACGGCGTGCTCTCGATGCTCCGTGTCGCCGACGCTCTCGGCGGCGGAATCGACGACCCCTCGAAGGCCATCGCCGACCTCGGGGCACTCGCCTCGGCGGGCGACGCGATCGTGGTCCCGACGTCGCCCGACCTGCAGACCGCCTTCGCCCAGCGCGACACGTGGATCGCTCCGTACGCGATGGACTACGCCGGCACCCTGCAGGATGCGGGTCTTCCGGTCGAGTTCATCGTGCCCGAGGAGGGCGCCACCGCCTCCCTCATCACGGCGAACGTCGTCGAGGGCCGGGACAACCCCGACCTCGCGAAGCTCTTCATCGACTTCGAGCTGCGCCCCGAAGCGCAGGCCGTCTTCGCGGAGAACATGCGGTACTCGCCGGTCAACACCAAGGCGGAGCTCTCGGACGACGCGGCGGATGCGGTCCTCACGGGCGACGAGCTCGACACGGTCGTGGTCTACGCGCCCGGCGACATCGCCGCCGACCGTCAGTCCTGGACCGACGAGTGGAATGCGCTGATCACCAAATGAGCGTCCGAACCCGTAGGGAGCCCTGGCTCCTGCTCCTGCCGGCGATCGCACTGCTCGCGCTCGCCTTCGTCACGCCGGTGGCCGGCATGCTCCTCATGAGCGTGCAATCGTCGGCAGGCGGGTTCACCCTCGACAACTTCACCCGGTTGTTCACGAGTGAATATCACCTCCAGGCGGCGCTCCGTTCGCTCCGCCTGGGGGTGATCCAGACGGTGATCACGCTCGTGATCGCCATCCCCCTCTCCTACGTGATGGCGCGGGCCGGCTCGAAGGTGCGCTCCTTCCTCCTGATCGTCGTGATCCTCCCGCTCATGACGAGCGTCGTGGTCCGCACGTTCGGATGGGTCGTCCTGATGGGACCCTCCGGGCTGATGATGCAGATCCCCGGCGCGGAGTTCCTCGTCGGCGGCACCCAGGGCTTCCTCGGCACCGAGACCGGTGTCGTGATCGCCATGGTGCAGGTGCTCCTCCCCTTCGCGGTGCTCAGCATCCTCGGTGTCATCTCGGGCATCACCCCGCAGCTCGAAGAGGCGTCCCGCACCCTCGGCGCCGGATTCTGGCGCACGCTGCGGCACGTCGTCCTCCCCCTCGCGGTGCCCGGCATCGTCGCCGGCGCCTCGCTCGTCTTCGTCCTGTCGGTGAGCTCGTTCATCACCCCCCGCTTCATCGGCGGAGCCCAGATCCCGGTGTTCGCGCAGACCATCTACGTCGACGCGACCACCAACCTCGACTGGTCGTTCGCGGCCGCGCAGGCCGTGCTGCTGTTCGCCGGGGTCATGCTCGTGCTCGCAGCGACGTCCCGGCTCGGGAAGCAGAAGGTGTGACCATGGTCCGTTCCGTTCCGATCCTCGGCAGAATCCTCGCGATCGTCCTCGGCGTCATCGTGACGCTGTACATGCTCGTGCCGCTCATGGTCGTCGCCGGCGCCTCGGTCGGCGAGAACCGCTTCCTGACCTTTCCCGGGCAGGGCTTCACGCTCGACTGGTACGTCGAAGCGCTCACCTCCGACACGTACCTCGAGCCGTTCCGCCTGAGCCTGCTCGTGGGTATCACCGTCGCGATCCTCGCCGCCGCGATCGGCACCGCGGCCGCGCTCGCGCTCACCCGCTTCAAGGTTCCCGGCGGTGCGGCGATCCAGGCGCTGCTGATGTCGCCGCTGACGATCCCCACGATCATCCTCGCCATCGGCGCCCTCTCCATCGCGTCGCTCACGATCGGCTCGCCCAACGTGGGTGTGCTGATCGCGATCCACATCGTCATCGCGATCCCCTACGTGATGCGCACCGTGACCGGTGTGATGACCCGCGCCGACCACTTCACCGAGGAGGCGGCGCGCACTCTCGGTGCCAGCACCTGGAACCGCTATCGGCTGGTCGTGCTCCCGATCGCCCGCCCCGGCATCGCCGCCGGTGCCTTCTTCGCCTTCAACATCTCGTTCGACGATGCGGTCATCGCCCTCTTCCTGCGCACCCCGCAGCTCGAGACGCTCCCCATCGCCATCTACGGCCAGCTGGAGTTCAGCACGTCGCCCACCGTGGCGGCCGTCTCGACTCTCATGGTCCTGCTCACCGTCGTCCTCATGATCGTGCTCGAACGCATCATCGGCCTGGGAAGGTTGTTCGTCTGATGACAACACTCACCATCACCTCACTCACCAAGGACTTCAAGGGGACGAAGGTGCTCAAGGGCATCGACCTCTCGATGCGGTCCGGAGAGTTCGTCTCCCTCCTCGGCCCCTCGGGCTGCGGAAAGACGACCCTCCTGCGCTGCATCGCCGGCCTCGAATCCCCGAGCGGCGGCACGATCGAGATCGCGGGTCAGGATGTGACCAAGCTCCCGCCCGAGAAGCGGCACCTCGGCATGATGTTCCAGAGCTACGCGCTCTTCCCGCACATGAGCGTGGTCGAGAACGTGCGCTTCGGTCTGCGGATGTCGGGCGAGAAGTCGAAGGCCGAGCAGAAGGAGCTGGCTGTACGAGCTCTGGAGCGCGTGCAGATGGGACACCTCGCCGATCGGATGCCGGCGCAGCTGTCGGGCGGTCAGCAGCAGCGCGTCGCACTCGCCCGCGCCATCGCCTTCGAGCCCCGCGTGCTCCTGCTCGACGAGCCGCTGTCGAACCTCGACGCCCGGCTGCGTGAAGACATGCAGGTCGAGCTGAAGGAGCTGCACCGCACGCTCGGGCTCACCACCGTGTTCGTCACGCACGACCAGGAAGAGGCGATGAGCCTCTCCGACCGGATCGTTCTCATGAACGGCGGTGTGATCGAGCAGGAGGGTGCACCGGCCGAGCTCTACGGCGCACCGCGCACCCCGTTCGCCGCCGACTTCATCGGGGCGGCGAACCTCCTTCCGGCGACCCGCTCGGGCGCTGTCGCGACGCTCGACGGAACAGGGATCCAGATGCCGTTGACCGGTGCGGGCCCGGACGGCGGCGGAGAGGTGGTGCTCCGTCAGGAGGACCTGCACCTGTCCCCCACCGTCGGCGCGGATGCCCCGGTGCACGTTGACGTCATCGCCCACGTCTACCGCGGGGCCGACATCGTCTACATCGTCGAGCTCGCCGGCAAGCGGATGAGGGTCGTGCGTCCCCGGCACGAGGAGCCGATCCCCGAAGGCACCGCCGGTCTCGGCTGGCGCGCTGGCGCCCTGCTCTGGATCGCCGCCGCCTGAAGGCCCGGCCCCCCCGATCACCGACCCGACACATCTTCACCAGGGGTAGTTCCACGGCATCCCACGGCGATGAGACGCCGCGGCCATAGGATCGCGGCATGGCCGACGATGACGTGCAGTCCTCCCCCGCACCCGACACCTCCCGCCGAGGCTTCTTCAAGATCGGCGGGGCGGCCCTCGCGGGCGCGGTCGTCGGTGGCGCGGGCGGCGCTGCCATCGGAGCATCCGTCGCGGCGGGTGCGCGCGACGGCTTCGCCGACGATCCGGACCCGTACGCCGCGCTGACCCCGCGCAGTGAGCCGGGGTTCGACCACGTCGTGGTCGTGATGGGCGAGAACCGTTCGTTCGACAATCTCCTCGGGTATCTCTACTCGAAGGAGAACCTTCCAGCGGGTGAGAAGTTCGAGGGCTTGGCATTCGGCACGCACAGCAACAAGGCGTCCGACGGCACGGTGGTCGAGGCGCACGTCTACGAGGGCGAGACCGATCGGATCATGAGTCACCCCGATCCCGATCCGGGTGAGGAGTATCCGCACGTCAACACCCAGATCTTCGGAACGGTGGATCCGAAGTCGAATGCCGAGCTCTTCGTCGACCAGATGGAGGCGCCCTACAACGCCCCGACGAACGGCGAGAAGGCCTCGATGTCGGGGTTCCTCCAGGACTACATCATCAACTTCCGTCGGCTGCGCAAGGGCAAGGAGCCGAGCGTCGACGAGGCGAAGCACATCATGGGCTCCTTCTCCCCCGCGATGCTGCCGGTGCTGTCGACGCTCGCCGCCGAGTTCGCGGTGTTCGACCACTGGTACGCCGGCGTCCCGTCGCAGACGTTCTGCAATCGCTCCTTCTTCCACGCCTCGACGTCGCACGGCTTCGTGACGAACCAGGCCGGCGGCGGCTACGACAAGTGGATCGATGCGCCCGCAGCGCCGACGGTGTTCAACCGGCTCGAAGAGAAGAAGCTCGACTGGAAGATCTACATCGACAAGCTCCAGCTCGTCTCCTTCACCGGCATGCTGCACGCCCCGGTTCTGGAGAAGTACTGGCGCACGGATCACTTCGGCACGATGGAGGACTTCTACGCCGACGCGAAAGACGGCAAGCTCCCCGCGTACGCCTTCATCGAGCCGCGGATGGTCTACGACCACAACGACTTCCACCCGCCGTTCGGCTCACCGCGGGAGGGCTTCGTCGAGGGCGAAGAGGTCTTCGACAGCGCGATCTCCGACGTGCGCGCCGGTGACCTGCTGATCCACGACATCTACGAGGCGGTGCGCACGAGCGCGTCGCCGACGGGGTCGAACGCCGTCAACACCCTGCTGCTGATCACCTTCGACGAACACGGCGGATGCTACGACCACGTGCCGCCGCCCGCCGCAACGAAGCCCACGAAAGACACCGAAGCGGGTGAGATGGGATTCACCTTCGATCGACTCGGATGCCGTGTCCCGGCCATCGCCGTGTCGGCGTACACGAAGCGCGGCACGATCATCCACGACGAGATGCACCACGGTTCGGTCACGGCGACGCTCTCACGGCTGCACGGCCTGGAGCCCCTCAACGAGCGGGACGCCTCGGCCAACACCCTGTTCAACGTGGTGAACCTGGACCAACCCCGGCATCCGGCCGACTGGCCGACGACGAAGCCCTCCTACACACCGCCGAACCCGGAGGAAGCGGTGCCGCAACCCGACGTGAAGGAGCACCTCAAGCCGCTGACGCCCCCGGCGCGCGGACTTCTCGGACTGCTTCTGGCCCGCTATGGCAAGCCCGGCGAGAAGGAGCCGGAGACCTTCGCCGATGCGTACAAGCTCCTCCACGAGCACGGCGAGGAGCTTTTCGGCCCGGCGAAGGGCAGCTGACCGCGGTCGCAGTCTTTGCCCGCGGTCGCACGATTCTCGGGGAACCGTGCGACGCGGGTGCGAATCCCCGCCCGGACTACTTCCGGGCGGAGCGCCGGCGGCCGAGGATCAGGAGTGTCGCGCCGAGCACGAGAACGGCAGCACCGCCTGCGGCCCAGGCGAGCGTCTCGGGACCGAGTCCCGTCGCGGGAAGCGGATCGGTCCCGTTGCCTCCATCGGTCGGCGGCGTGCTCGGGTCCGTCGGGTCCGGCGGCACGACGACGGCATCGGCGGCGAGCGTGAAGTCCTGCTCGACGATCACGTCTCCGGCGGCGGTGATCACGACTGTGCGCGTCGCCGAGCCGACGACGCTCGTGCCCGTCGGGGGAACCACCGTGAGGGTGTAGGTGCCGGGCGGCAGGGCGCCGAGCCCGAACGTGCCGTCCGCGTCGGACGTGAGCTGTTGCGGCGCGCCCGGTCCGCTGAGTGTCACCACCACGCCCGCGACGGGGGCACCGTCGTCGTCGCGCACGGTGCCGTCGATCGCGCCGAGGCGCGCCAGCTCGAAGTCCACGTTCGCCACGTCGACCGCGGCCACCTGCTCGTTCCGCGTGACGGGAGACGTCGCGGTGAATCCTGCGGGGGTGGTCATCGTGATCGTGTAGTCACCGGCAGCGAGTCGGGGGAAGGTGTACGCCCCCGACGCGTCCGTCACGCGCGTGAGGGTCGCCCCGCCGGGAGCGATCGCGGTCACGGTCACGCCGGCCACGCCCGATCCGTTGGCGCGCACCGTGCCGCGAAGATCCGCGTTCTCGGCGATCACGAAGTCCACGTCCGTGATCGGGACTTCGCTGCCGTCCGGAACCGTCACGGGCGGCGGCTGAGTCGCGACCGTGTAGCCCGGCGGGGTCGTGATCGACACGGGATGCGTCCCGACGGCCACCTGGTCGAACAGGTAGTTCCCGTCAGCATCCGTCGTCGTGGTCTGGCCGTCGATCGTGACGGTCGCACCGGGGACCGTGGCGCCGGTCGTATCGGTCACGGTTCCGGAGACCGCGACGGGCACGATGTCGCGCAGCCCGAAGTCGGCGACCGCGTCGCCCGCACTGAGGTTCGCGACGACCGTGGTCGGTCCGGTCGAGATCTTGCCGGCAGGCGGGGTGACGCGCACCGTGTACCCGTCAGATGCGACGAACCCGAGGAAGGAGTAGGTTCCGTCCACCGCCGTGGTCGTCGTCCCCACGACCGTGCCGTTCGCGTCCGTCAGCGTGAGGGTGACGCCGGGCGTCGGCGCCCCCGTGTCGGTGACGGTGCCGGTGATGTCCTGGGCGATCGACGCGAACCACGTCTGGTAGACGGGAAGGCCCGAGCGGCGGGTGAATATCAGGCTGAGGGAGCTGATCGGGGTGCTCGGCTCGAACCAGGCCGCCGCGCCGCTGGTGTCCAGCGCCGCCGCGTTGCCGGTGAGGGTGAGGGTGGTGGCATCCCAGCTCGGCACGTCATCGGCAGCACCGGTGCACGAAGGCTTCCCCGCGATTCCGGGGGCGCAGTAGTTAAACCGGTCCCGCAGCCCGATCTCGGTCGCGTCGAGCACGTGTCCATCGGGGGCGACGGCCTGGATGCGCACCGAGTCCGCGTCGATGTCGCCCACTGCGAAGGCCCATCCCGAGGTCGGGGTCGGCGTCGCGAAGGAGTACGTCGTGGTCGAGGGGCTCGTGGCGTTGTCGGCCCGGGGGCGCAGGTTCAGGTACGGCTGGTCCCTGCTCGAGCCGTACTTCGCCCCGATCGCGGTGCCCTCCGAGAGCCAGGTCGAGGCACCGGTGATCACGCCGACCTGTCCGCCGCGCGAATCGCTGGTCACGGTCGCGGTGATGGCGGGCTTCGCCGCCACCTGCACCGACGTCGTGAATGCCCCGCCGACACCGACGAGCGGCTGCCAGGTCGCCCAGGAGGCGACGGTCGCAGCCGAGGCCGGGAGGGCGCCGACGAGCACCGCGATGAGGACGATGGTTCCGGCGATGGTCGCTCTGCGAGAGGCACGCATGCGGTCAGAGTACTGGTATACCGCTTCGGTCCGAAAGTGAATTCCTCGATACGGGCCGCCGATCGAGGGCGGCACCCGTCCTCAGACGGCGTCGCCCTGAACGGGTCCCTCCGTGTTGGGCTGCCAGCCGAGCGCCGGCGCGACGTGCGTCGCGAACGCCTCCAGCACGTGCAGGTTGTACTCCGGGCCCAACTGGTTCGGGATCGTCAGAAGAAGGGTGTCGGCGGCCATCACGGCCTCGTCCTGCTTCAGCTGCGCGATGAGCACGTCCGGCTCAGCGGCGTACGTCTTGCCGAACGTCGAGCGGAATCCGTCGATCACACCGATCTGGTCGGCGTTCTCTTCGCTGCGCAGGCCGAAGTACGCCCGGTCCATGTCGGAGACGAGCGGGAAGACGCTGCGGCTGACCGAGATCCGCGGGCGGCCGGTGTGTCCTGCCTCCTTGTATGCGGAGCGGAACAGCTCGATCTGCTCGCGCTGCAGTTCGTGGAACGGCTGACCCGTCGCCTCGGTCACGAGGGTGGAGCTCATCATGTTGAGCCCCTTGCGTCCGGTCTCCTCGGCCGTGGCACGCGAACCCGAGCCCCACCAGATGTGATCGCGCAGGGTCGGCGACTGCGGCTCGATCGCGAGGTACCGACCGGCACCCACCATCCGCGGGTCACCGGGAGCGAGGCCCTCTCCGTCGATCGCCCGCAGGAACAGGTCGAACTTCTCGCGCGCGAGCACACTGCCGCGCTCCGGGTCCTCTTCGTCGACGTAGCCGAACGTCTCATAGCCGCGCAGCGCCGTCTCGGGTGAACCACGGCTCACGCCGAGCGCGATCCTGCCGTCGGCGATGAAGTCGAGGGCGGCCGCCTCTTCGGCGAACTGGAACGGGTTCTCGTAGCGCATGTCGATCACGCCGGTACCGACTTCGATGCGCTTCGTGCGCGCGGCCATCGCCGACAGCAGCGGCATCGGAGACGCCGCCTGACGCGCCCAGTGGTGCACGCGCACCGAGGCGCCGTTCACACCGATCTCGTCGGCCCCTTCGGCGATCTCGATCGTCTGCTTCAACATGTCGCCCGCGGTACGGGTCGCCGAGCCGGGCACGTCGGCATAGTGACCGAAAGAGAGGAATCCGAAAGCCTTCATGATCTATTCCAACGCATGAATCAGAGGACTATTCCCCCGGCAGCAGGATGCCGTCGAGGATCAGGGAGCGGATGCGGGGCTCGAGCTCCGCCCACAGGTCCGCGAGCGGCACCTCGAAGAGGTCCGCCAGCGCGGCCGCGATCTGCACCACGGTGAGTTCGCCGTCGCAGGCACCGACGAAACCGGCGAGAGCCGGGTCGACCGAGATCGTGCGACCGAAGCCGCCGCCCTGACGCAGCTCGATCACGCTCGGGTCGTCATCTCCCGGCATCAGGTGCCGCGCCTCGGTGACGTCGGCAGCGACCACCAGGGTGGCCGGCAGCCCTTCGGCGAGCACATCCTGCGCCGCGAGGCCCGTCGCCAGGGCGGCCCCGACGTTCGCGATGTGCTGGACGATGCGCTCGGTGCGCCGCAGCGGTTCACCCGAAGTGCCCCGGCGCATCAGCACGTAGCCGAAGCCGATCGAAGTCACTCCGCGGGCGGCGAAGTCGTCGAGCCACGCGGTCAGCAGCGGCGTGAAGGCGGGGTCGCGCGGCGTGGTCCCGCCATCGCGGATCCACAGCTCCGCGTAGCCCAGAGGCGAGAGTTCCTCCCGCTCGATCACCCACAGGTCGAGCTCGGCCGGCACCCAGGCTTCGAGACGCGCGAGCCCGGTGACGGCGGTCTTCGACTCCCAGTTGCCGAGCAGCTGCGCGATGCCGTTCCGCGTCAGATGGGCAGGGGCGCTGCGGACGAACTGCTCGACCAGGGCATCACCCACGAGACCGCCGTCGCGGTACTCGTACGCCGGAACCCCCTCGACGCGCGGGGTGATCACGAACGGAGGGTTCGAGACGATCAGGTCGAACGCCTCCCCCGCGACCGGCTCGAACATGCTGCCGTGGCGGAAATCGATGTTCGTCACCCCGTTGAGGTGGGCGTTGAGTTCGGCGAACGCGAGGGCCCGGGTCGAGATGTCGGTCGCGACCACCGTCCCGGCCCGTCGTGCGACGAGGAGCGCCTGGATGCCGCATCCGGTCCCCAGGTCGAGCGCGCGCTCCACTTCGATCGGAACGATTGTCTCGGCGAGCGTGCGCGATGCCCCGCCGACGCCGAGCACGTGGTCTGCCGGCAGCGGGCCGTCGAGGGCGACCTCGTCGAGATCGCTCGCGATCCACCATTCCCCCACGCCCTCGGCATCGACGAACGACTGCGGTCGCAGCAGGGCCGTCGGCGTCACTGTCTCGGCATCCGCTTCGGCGAGACCGAGCGCGACGAGTCCGTCCACCCCGAGCCGCGGCAAGGCATCACTGACGTGAGCACGCGGTTGCGGCATCCCCAGCACGAGCAGACGGCCGAGCGTCGCGAGAGGCCCCGATTCGCCGTCGATCGCCCGCAGGATCGGCTCCCGCATCCCACGGGCGAGTGCGTCGTCCGCCTCCTCACCCCACAGGCGCCGCAGCGGCTCGGAGCGGAGGTCCGCAGCGTCGAGATCCGCGGCGAGCGCGGCCGTGCGGAGCGGGTCTGGGACCGGTGCGGGGGTGTCGGACACGGCCGTCACTCTACGCGTCTTCAGGGTTCTCTTTCGCAGAGCCTCCTAGAATCACTAGGTCAGTACTCACGAGCAGCCTCTTCCCGGGCGTTCGAGGAAGACCTTCATGACCGCGATCACCCCCGACATCGGCCTCCGTGCGCGCCTGCGACGGCTCGCAGGCGCGACCGCTGTTCTCGCGATCGCAGTGAGCGGCTGTGCGTTCGTCGCACCGAGCGCCGCGGTCGCCGCCGATCAGGCGCAATCCGACGACGAGAAGAGCGTCGAGCTGCATGTCTCGGCCGGTCTTCGCGGGCTCGTCGCACCGGGGTCGTCCACGTCGGCGATCGTCACCGTGGAGAACGCCACCGACTCGGCACTCACCACGGGTCAGGTCGAGGTCGAACTCAATCGCCTCCCGCTCACCGATGCTGCGGCCGTCTCCACCTGGCTCGACGACGGCGAGGCGACAGGTTCGTTCGCCTCCATCGGCGCCGAAGACACCGACCCGATCGATGGCGGTGCGTCGGCGACGACCACGATCTTCGTGTCCGAGGCGACCCTGGGTGACCTCGCGCCCGGCGTCTACCCGCTGCGCGCGGAACTCACCGCCTCGACCGGTGATGCCGCAGACGCCGAGGCCGTGGATGCGACCGCGACGAGTGTGCTGGTGATCCCCGCCCCCCAGACCGCGCAGGTCGGGGTGCTCGTTCCCGTCACGGCGACGCCGGAAGGCGGCGCACTGCTGACGGCCGCCGAGCTCTCGGAGCTCACCGCTCCCGAAGGAGCCCTGACCGCGCAGCTCGACGGCGTCGCCGGGACGACCGCCGTGCTGGCCATCGATCCGTCCATCCCCGCCGCGATCCGGGCGCTCGGCACCGCCGCCCCGGAGACCGCCCGCGACTGGCTGACACGGCTCGACAACCTCCCGAACGCGCGTTTCGCGCTGCAGTTCGGTGATGCGGATGCGACGGCGCAGGCGCAGGCGGGCCTGCCCGAGCTGCTGCAGCCCCGGGCTCTCACCCCATTGCTCGATCCCGCGAACTTCCCGGGAGTCCCGGCAACGGCCGCACCGACCGATGCGCCTGATGCGACACCCGGTCCGACCCCGAGCGCCACGGAGTCTCCGGCACTCCCCAGCGATGACGAGCTCACGGCGATCGACGGCGCTCTGCCGCACATCCTGTGGCCGCAGTCCCCCACCTCCGCCGACCTGACGGCCTTCGCCGGCTACGTGGGCGCCGACACCACGACGATCGTCTCCTCGACGGCGGTCGGCGGACAGAGCACGGCTCATGCGACAGCCGGCGGCAACGACCTCCTGGTCACGGATGCCGCGACCTCCGACGTGCTCTCGCGGGTGGCGGCGGCGCGGAATCCCGCCGACCGTCAGCGACTTCTCGCCGAGGCGGCCGCCCTCCTCCAGCTGGCACAGCGCGCGGCCCCCACCGCTCCCCTGCTCATCGGACTGGACCGGGACGAGAACCGCTCCTCCGACGCGCTGCGCGACGCGATCACCGCCGCCGACTCCGCCGGGTTCGAGCTCGCGACGACCCGGGCGACCCCGCCCGCCGCGGCGACCGTCACCGGGGAGCCGGATGCTGCGCGATCCGCCGCCGTGACGACACTCCTCGCCGATGAGTCCCGGCTCACCGCGTTCTCGTCGATCCTCGCCGACCCCCAGGTGCTGCTCAGCCCCGAACGCATCCGGATCCTGCGCACGCTGTCCGTCGGAACATCGGCCGCCGCTTTCGCCGAGGGTTTCGCGGATCATCAGGCACAGACGAGCGCCACGCTCGACGCGGTCAACATCCCCCCGTCCAGCACGATCCAGCTGCTCACGGCGAACGCCGATCTGCCGATCGCGGTGCGCAACGACCTGCCGTGGCCTGTGACAGTGCAGCTCTTCGTCTCGCCGACGGATCCGCGCCTCGAGGTCAGGTCCCCAGACGAGACGATCGTGCAGGCCCGGTCCACGACCCGCATCAAGGTGCCGGTGTCGGCTCGCGTGGGCAGCGGCGAGGTCGACCTCCGGCTCAGTCTCTACAGCCCCACGGGCGTGCAGATCCAGGGTGATCAGACGCTCAGGGTCGCGGTGCGTGCGGAGTGGGAGACGATCGGACTCGTCGTCCTCGGCGGCATCATCGTGCTGCTGATCGCGCTCGGTGTGATCCGCACCGTGCGCCGCAAGCGCCGTGAGGCAGTCGAGGAGTCGGCCGTCGAAGCGCAGATCGAAGCCCTGGAAGAAGAGGATGCCGTGGAAGCCCGCCCGGATGCCACCACGACAGAAGACCCGCGTGAGTAGCCTCGGCCGCGCGAGCGCCGTCATCGGCGCCGGCACCCTCGTCTCCCGTCTCACCGGCCTGCTGCGCAGTATCGTCCTCGTCGGCGTGATCGGGTCCTACAAGTCGGGTCCCGCCGATGCGTTCGCCGCCGCGAACACACTGCCCAACAGCGTCTTCTCGCTCATCTCGGTCGGCATCCTCACAGCCGTGATCGTGCCGCAGATCGTGAAGGCCGCCGCGGATGCCGACGGCGGCAACGCGTTCATCTCGAAGCTCTTCACGCTCGGGACGGTCGTGCTCGTCGCCGTCACCGCAGTCGCGACGATCGCCGCCCCTTGGCTGATCCAGCTCGTCGCGGGTGGTCTCCCGCCCACGACCCAGGCACTTGCGACAGCACTCGCATACTGGTGTCTTCCGCAGATCCTGTTCTACGGCCTCTATGCGCTCCTCGGAGAGGCGTTGAACGCCCGTCGCATCTTCGGCCCGTTCACCTGGGCCCCCGTCATCAACAACATCGTCTCGATCATCGGCTTCCTCCTGCTGGGATGGGTGTTCTCGCCCGTATCCCGAAGTGCTGGGGATTGGACACCGGACATGATCGCCGCGCTCGGTGGGACCGCGACCCTCGGCATCGCCGTGCAGGCCCTGGTCCTCCTGCTGTTCTGGCGGCGCACCGGTCTCTCGCTCCGCCCGGACTTCCACTGGCGCGGCGTCGGGTTGGGAGGTGTCGGAAGACTCGCTGGCTGGACCTTCCTGATGGCCTTCGCATCGCTCGCTGCAGGGATCCTTCAGGGGCGGATCGTCAGTGCCGCCTCCGAATCGGGTGCCTCGCTCGCCGTCACCGGCAATGCCTGGCTGATCTTCATGCTGCCGTACTCGGTGATCGTGCTCTCGATCGGGACGCCATACTTCACGCAGATCAGCGAGCATGCGGCAGCGGGTCGTCACGACGAGGTGCGCGGAGACATCTCCCGCAGCATCCGCACACTTCTGTTCTTCATCGTCGCCGCCGTCGCGGCAGTCGCCGCCGCCGCAATTCCCGCCTCACGCGTCTTCACCGAGAGCGCACCCGATGCACAGGGCGCCGCCCTGGTTCTGCTCTGCTACCTGATCAGCCTGATCCCGCTCACAATCCTGTTCATCGTCCAGCGCACGTTCTACGCCTATGACGACACCCGCACGCCGTTCTGGTTCACGATCTTCCAGTGCGTGCTCATCGTGGTCACCGCGCTGGCCGCCGCCGGGCTTCTCGCCGCAGACGTGATCCCGCTGACCCAGCTCGCCGCAGCCGTGGCGCTCGGCCAGTCCATCGCGAGCACCCTGCAGACGATCGTCGCCACCTGGCTGCTGCACCGGAAGATCGGCGGCCTCGGCGTGGCATCCTGGATGCTCGCCATCCTGCGCTTCGCCGTGGCGGGAATCCCCGCCGGCTTCGCCGGTTGGGGCGTCTACCTGCTTCTGGGCGGCCCCGCAGGGTGGGCGACGTCGGGTGTCATCCCGGCGACTCTCGGCACCGCGATCATCGGCCTCACGGTCGTGGTCGTCTACGTCGCGATTCTCGCCCTCATGCGCGCCCCGGAGCTCAAGGCGGCCGGCGGCCTCGTGCGTCGTTTCCTGCCCGGCCGCTGATCCGCGCACGGAGGCGTCTCCCAGCCCGGTGGCGCACACTGCTGAGGGAATGCCCCGCGGTTACCATGGGTTGAAGCAGTCGAAGGTCATTCGACCGCAGTTTCTAAGACGGAGAGCACATGCGTCAGGTCATCATCATCGGCTCCGGCCCCGCCGGATTCACGGCTGCCATCTACGCGGCCAGGGCGAACCTCAAGCCGCTGCTCATCGCGAGTTCGGTCGAGGTCGGCGGCGAGCTCATGAATACCACCGAGGTCGAGAACTACCCGGGCTTCCCCGAGGGCATCCAGGGTCCTGAGCTGATGGCGAAGTTCCAGGAGCAGGCCGAGAAGTTCGGTACCGAGGTCCTCTACGACGACGTCACCGAGCTCGACCTCGCCGGCCCCGTCAAGACGGTCACGCTCGGCTCCGGTGCGGTGCACGAGACCCAGTCGCTGATCTACGCGACCGGCTCGGCCTACCGCAAGCTCGACATCGCCGGCGAGGAGCGCCTCTCCGGCTACGGCGTCTCCTGGTGCGCCACCTGCGACGGTTTCTTCTTCCGCGAGAAGACGATCGCCGTCGTCGGCGGTGGCGACTCCGCGATGGAAGAGGCCACGTTCCTCACCCGTTTCGCCTCGAAGGTCTACGTGATCCACCGCAAGGACACCCTGCGGGCCTCGAAGATCATGCAGGAGCGCGCGTTCGCGAACGAGAAGATCGAGTTCGTGTGGAACAGCGAGGTCGCCGAGGTGCTCGGAGGCGACTCCGTCTCCGGTGTGCAGCTGCGCAACACGATCGACGGCACGCTCAGCGACCTTCCCATCGACGGACTCTTCATCGCGATCGGAAACGACCCGCGCACGCACCTCGTGCACGACAAGCTCGAGCTGACGCCCGAGGGCACCATCTGGGTCGACGGCCGCTCGTCGAAGACCTCGGTTCCCGGTGTGTTCGCCGCCGGCGACGTGATCGACCCGACCTACCGCCAGGCCATCACGGCTGCCGGCACCGGAACGATCGCGGCCCTGGATGCGGAGCACTTCCTCGCGGATCTCGAGGATGCCTCGGTCGAGGTTCCGGCCGCAGAGGCCGCCGAGATCATCGTCGCCTGAGGCGGCGGGAACACTTTTCGCTCGTCTGCTGTTGTAGCAGGCGAACCCCAATCAAGGAGAACTCTGATGAGTGCAAAGGCTACGAGCCAGGCGACCTGGGAGCAGGACGTTCTGCAGGCCGACGGTCCGGTGCTGGTGGACTTCTGGGCTGAGTGGTGTGGTCCGTGTCGCATGGTCGCGCCGGTTCTGGACGAGATCCAGGCCGACAACCCCGACAAGATCACCATCCTCAAGCTCAACGTCGACGAGAACCCCGAGCTGGCGATGAAGTATCAGATCACGTCGATCCCGGCGATGAAGGTCTTCCACGGTGGTGAGGTCAAGACGACCATCATCGGTGCGAAGCCGAAGTTCGCGCTCGAGAAGGACCTCGCCGCATTCATCGGCTGATCCTCTGACGTCGAAAGGCCGCCACCCCCCGGGGTGGCGGCCTTTTCGTGTCCTTAGGCGGTCAGGAGGCGTCGGCGACGCTGGGGTCCCAGCGTCGATGACGCTGCTTCTCGTCGAGAAGCCCCCAGACGGCCGAGGTGAGCTCGGGGTACTCCAGTGCGATCTGACGCAGCACACGGTAGTGCCGAGCGGCGTTGGGGCGCACTCCGTCGTTCGCGTTGATGTTGTCGGCCCGCAGAAGGTAGACGACCAACTCGTCGACGCTCGGCAACTCCTCCATGAACTCCCAGGGGTCTTCCCCGCCGAGGAGTCGCTCCTGGATGAGAACCGCAAGTTCGTCGGCGGCCTCCGCGCGCAGCACTTCCAGGCTGGCGCGGCGCTGAACGGACTCGGTCATGCAACAAGCCTACGTCTGCTGCGGGCGCCCGCGTCGCACGACCTTCATGTTCTCGGTCATCTCCTCGAGCTCTTTGCCCTTGGTCTCAGGAACCTTGAAGAACACGAAGAAGAACGACAGGAGCGCGAAGAACGCGTAGAAGCCGTACGCGAACGTGAGTCCGATCTCGGCGAAGGCCGGGAACGTGGTCGAGATGAAGAAGTTCGCGACCCACTGCGCTGCCGCAGCCACCGCGAGAGCGCCGGCGCGGATGGAGTTCGGGAAGATCTCGCCCAGCAGCACCCAGACCAGCGGCCCCCAGCTCGCGCCGAAGAACACCACGAAGCCGTTCGCGCAGACCAGTGCGACAGTCGCCCACGGGTCGGGGAGCGTCGCCGTGCCCTCGGCATTCAGCGTGCCGAACGAGAACGCGACGGCCATGAGTCCCAGCGTGACGGTCATGCCGACGGATCCCACGAGGAGCATGATCCGTCGCCCGATCTTGTCGACGAGCAGGATGGCGACGATCGTCACGACGATGTTCGTCACCGACGTGATGACGGAGGTGAGCAGGGCGCTCGACTCGTCGAACCCGACCGACTGCCACAGAGTCGTCGAGTAGTAGAAGATCACATTGATGCCGACGAACTGCTGGAACACCGAGAGCAGGATGCCGATCCAGACGATCGGCTTCAGCCCGAAGCGGTTGCCGCGAAGGTCTCGCAGGGACTCGGACCGCTCCGTGTTGATCGTCCCGGTGATCTCCTTGATCTTCGCGTCGGTGTCGACGGTCCCGGTGACGGTCTCCAGGACCTTGGCCGCGCGTTCCAACTCGCCCTTGCGCACCAGATACCGCGGTGATTCCGGCAGCCGCAGCGACATGAGCCCGTAGACGAGGGCGGGGATCGCGGCGACCATGAACATCCATCGCCAGGCCGTGAGCCCCCAGAGCGGCTGGTCGGCGGCCCCGGCGAGGTTGGCGAGCAGCGCATCGGAGAGGAGCGCCGCGAAGATACCGGTCACGATCGCCAGCTGCTGCAGAGATCCGAGGCGCCCGCGTACCGCGGCCGGCGAGACCTCCGCGATGTAGGCGGGGGCGATGACCGATGCCGCGCCGACTCCGAGGCCGCCGATCACGCGCCAGACGATCAGATCGATCACGCCGAACGCTAGTCCGGATCCGATCGCCGAGATGAAGAACATCGCCGCGGCGACCACCATCACAGGGATGCGCCCGTACTTGTTCGACACCGGTCCCGCGAACCAGGCACCCACGGCGCAACCGATGAGGGCCGACGAGACGGCGAAGCCCTTCAGTGCGGTTCCGAGGTCGAAGCCGGAGACGTCACCGGCGAGAGCGTCGACCGCTCCGTTGATCACGGCGGTGTCGAATCCGAAAAGGAAACCACCCAACGCCGCCGCGACGCTCACCGCGATCACACGGCGCTTGATGGCAGCTGGACCTGATGCTCTGGACATGACTGACTCCCCCTCGACGTCAAGATGACGCGAGTCTAGATGAAGGGCGGACGACGGTGGGTGTTACCTGGCGGAGCCGTAGCCGCTCTCGCCGAGTTCCTCGAGAATACGATTGAGGTCCTGGATCGAAGCGAAATCGATTGTGACCTGGCCTTTTCGTGCGCCGAGTGCGATCTTGACACGGGTGTTCAGCCGATCACCGAGCTTGCCGGCGACCTCGTCGAGGTACGCCCGTCGTGCTCCGGGAGTCGCTTTCGTCGTCTTGCCGGCCGAGGGCTGCGACTTGGCGGCCTCTTCCGTGGCGCGCACGGAGAGGTCTTCGTTCACGACCTTGTCGGCGAGACGCTGCATCGATTCGGGATTCTCGAGGCTGAGGATCGCGCGGGCGTGACCGGCGGTGAGCACGCCGGCGGCGACGCGCTGCTGCACGGGGACGGGCAGCTTCAGGAGCCGGATCGTGTTGCTGATCTGGGGACGCGAGCGGCCGATGCGCGTGGCCAGCTCCTCCTGAGTGATGCCGAAGTCCTCCAGAAGCTGCTGGTACGCAGAGGCTTCTTCCAGCGGGTTGAGCTCGGACCGGTGCAGGTTCTCGAGCAGGGCATCGCGAAGGAGATCCTCATCGGCCGTCTCGCGCACGATGGCGGGAATCGTCTCGAGTCCTGCCTCACGAGCGGCGCGGGTACGCCGCTCCCCCATGATCAGCTCGTACTCGCCCTCGGTGTTCTTGCGAACGACCACGGGCTGCAGCACTCCGAACTCGCGCACGCTGTGCACCAGCTCCGCCAGGTCTTCCGGGTTGAAGTGCGTCCGCGGCTGGCGGGGGTTCGGGACGATCGCATTTGGGTCCACCTGGACCAGATGGATCCCGGGCACCTCTTCCAGCGCGGGGGCCTCGGCATCCGGCCCGATGGTCGCCTCCGCGGCAGCCGGCCGCAGGCTCGCGCCGGGGAAGAAGACATCGACGGGACGCTCCGCCTGATCAGCCGTGGGGATCAGGGCTCCGATACCCCGACCCAGTCCAGTGCGCTTGGCCATCATTTCTCCTTGCTCTGCGTCGCGGTTCGCGATGCGATCTCGACGGCGGCTTCGCGGTAGGCGATGGCACCGGCGGATTGTCCGTCATAGGCGATCACGGTCTGTCCGAAGCTCGGCGCTTCAGACACCCGGACCGATCGCGGAATCACCGTCTCCAGCACCTGATCCGGGAAGTGCGTGCGCACCTCTTCCGCAACCTGCTGGGCGAGCCGGGTGCGGCCGTCGAACATGGTCAGCAGGATGGTGGAGAGATGCAGGTCGGGATTCAGGTGCTTCTGGATCATCTGGATGCTGCCGAGCAGCTGGCTCAGCCCTTCCAGCGCGTAGTACTCGCACTGGATCGGGATGAACACCTCGGATGCCGCTGTGAAGGCGTTGATCGTGAGCAGACCCAGTGACGGCGGGCAGTCGATGATGACGTAGTCCATCGGGTTGTCGGCGAGGTAGTCCACCAGTGCGCGACGCAGTCGGTGCTCACGGGCCACCTGCGCGACGAGTTCGATCTCCGCGCCCGCAAGGTGGATGGTGCTGGGTGCGCAGAACAGGTTCGGGTCTTCCGGACTGGGCTGCACGATGTCAGCGAGGGGCACCTCCTCGATGAGAACGTCGTAAACGCTGGGGATGTCGGCACTGTGCGGAACACCCAGCGCGGTCGAGGCATTGCCCTGCGGGTCGAGGTCGATGACGAGGACCTTCGCCCCCAGGCCCGCGAGGGCGGAGGCGACATTCACGGCCGTCGTGGTCTTACCGACGCCGCCCTTCTGGTTCGACACCGTCAGCACGCGCGTCTCACCCGTGAACTCGACCGACGCGGCTTCCAGCGCGCGCCTCCGAGCCGAAAGGTCGGCAATCTCCCGCGCGAGCGGCGTGTCCATCCCGAACGATTCGTTCGCCGATGTTTTCTCGGATTGTTTCACGTGAAACATCCACTCCTTTCGGGGCCGCGTTCCACTCTAATCGCTGCGGGCGACACCGGCTTACGTGAGCCCACTTGTGGGAAAGCCGCCCCACGAGGCCGGACTCCCACAATCAGCTTGTGGTGGAGACCATGTCGGGGCGGTGCGCAGGCCAGGACCCCACCGCGGAGTGGCCCAGACCAATGTTTCACGTGAAACAAGGACCGATTCACCGCCTTCAGCCGATCCCGAGCGGGAAAGGTCGGATGCCGGAAGGGCGACCCCTGTTGGCTGTTCGAAGGGCGGGGCCATGCCCGATCGCGGCCATGAATGCGGAGAGATCAACGGCGCCTTGGAGGCTCCCTGGCGCTTGTCGGCGCGCGAGAATCCTGCGCGTTCTCGAGCAGACACGTCCGTTTCACGTGAAACATCCGCTTGGCTAAGCACGACCTGCACGCATTCGCCGCGCATCCCTCCCCCTCCCCCCCTGTTTCCGGTGGTAAGGCTCGTCTCCACGCCATCAGACCCGCGATCAACACGGCACTAATGCTCGAGGAGCGCACTATCCGACCATCGGTGCTCCGGTTCAGAGGAGCCGTCCGACACAACCGATACCGAGGCCGACTCGAAGCACGCAGCCCGACAATCGCAATTGCCGGAGGCATTGCCTGCGCATCCCTCCCTCTGTCACGATCGGCACGGTGTCAATTACCTCCCCCGAAACCACGCTCACGATCGACATGCGGATACGACCCCACAGGACAGGGGTATCTATGAAGCAGGGACATCTCCCTACGCCGCACCGCGCCGTTTCACGTGAAACATCGTGGATCGCGTAGACGCCGAACGCGCGCGCGGGCACAGATGGCGCTCCGACACTTCGGAGCCGAGAGGATGGGCTGCCAGCCATCGACGTCCACACAAGACCAGCTCCGGCTGTCCCTCCGGATGGAATGCCTCAACCGAACGGGGACTGTCCACGCGCACTCCGCACCCGGGACCCCGACCTCTTCTTCAATCCTTCGAACGTCGGCCCCGTCACCACTGTGTGCTCACAGGGTGACTGCCTGTTGGTCACCTCATGAAGCGAGAGAAGAAGGCCGGCACGACATAGCTACCCCGATGTTCCACGTGAAACATCGGGTAGATAAGCGTGTCCAGAAAGGCCGAAGCGGGGTGTTTCACGTGAAACACCCCGCTGGCGTGATGCGAGAATCTCAGCGGACGCGAGCCCGAACGACACGGGTCGTCTCCGTGAGCACACCCTCGCCCAACACTTCGACTCGCACGTCGGAGAGGCGGAACCTCTTGATCTGCTTCTGAGCGGCTTCGATCTCGTTCGCTGCATTCATACCCTTGAGCAGAGTGAGTTCTCCCCCGTCACGCACCAGCGGTGCAGTGATCGGGATCAGAGTTCGCAGCGCGCTCACGGCGCGGGCAGTGACGATGTCGAAAGCTGCGGGGGGCACGTCTTCGGCACGCGCCCGCAGCACCGTTGTGTTGGTCAGTCCCAGTTCCGAAACCTGCTCGTTCAGCCAGGTGACGCGGCGTTCCATCGGCTCGACGAGAGTCCACTGCACATCAGGTCGAGCAATAGCGAGGACGATCCCCGGAAGACCTGCTCCCGATCCGATGTCCGCAACAGAACCGTGGAAGAGGGGTGCGGCGATCACGCTGTTGAGGATGTGCCGCGTCCACAGGCGAGGAAGCTCGAGAGGACCGATGAGTCCCCTCTCCTCACCTTCGCGCGCGAGGGCTTCCGTGAACGCGCGGGCGACATCGATACGATCTCCGAACAGTTCCGCGGAGATCTCCGGCTCCTGCTCGAGGTCACTCATGAGCGTCCGTGATGAATCGATGTTTCACGTGAAACATCAACGACGGCGGAGGACCGTGTGCCGGTCGGCGCCTTCGCCGTAAGACTCGGAGACAAGACCGCGCTCCGCGGCGATGTCGTGCACGAGCTTGCGCTCATAGCTCGACATGGAGGGCAGCGATGCCTGCGACGAACCCTCATCGAGCTTCGCGGCAGCCGCGTCGACGAGGGTCTCGAGCTGGCGGCGACGTGTGTCGCGCGAACCGGCGATGTCGAGGATGAGTCGCGAGAATGAACCGGTCTTGCTCTGCACCGCCAGGCGAGTCAGCTCCTGCAGCGCCTGCACGGTATCCGGAGCGGATAGCAGGGACAGCCCGTCGCCCTCGGCTTCGATCGAAACGTAGGCACGCCCCTGACGGACGTCGAGATTCAGGTCTCCGTCGATGTCGGCGATATCGAGGAGCTCCTCGAGGTAGTCGGCCGCGACATCGCCTTCGTTCTCGAGCTGAGCAACCGTCGGCTCCGTGTTCTCGGTCATGGTCTCGCTCATGAACCGCTCCCCTTCTTCTTCGCGCGCTTCTTGCCCACCGGCTGCTGACGCTTCGGTGCTTCCGCCTTGGCCTTCTCAGCCTCTTCGAGCAGACGCTGCTGCTCTGCCTCGTACGCGGCCATCGGGACGACCTTGCCCGAGGAGTCGAGCGCCTTGCCCTTGCGAGCGAGGCGCTCTTCACGGGCCTTGGCGGCTTCCGAGCCGGGAGTCGGCATTTCGCGGATGACGAGGAACTGCTGGCCCATGGTCCAGAGGTTCGAGATGAACCAGTAGACGACGACGCCGAGGGGGAAGAACACACCGGAGAAGATGAAGCCCAGCGGCAGAACGTAGAGCATGATCTTCTGCATCTGGTACGCCTGGCCGGTCTTGGCCTCGGGTGACAGGTTCTTCGAGATGATCTGCAGCTGCGTGAAGAACTGCGAAGCGATCATGAGCACGACGAGGGTGACCAGGATGACGATCGCCGTGGTGTTCTTCGCGTCGACCGCGTTGCCCAGGTTCTCGTGCAGCGAGGCGACACCGAACAGCTTGGCGTCGTAGAACTCCTTCGTCAGCTCGGGGCTCATCAAGCCCACGCCGCCGATGCCTGCCTCTGCATGCTTCTTGACGTCACTCAGAACACTGAAGAGGGAGAAGAAGATCGGCATCTGCACCAGAAGCGGCAGGCAACTCGACATCGGTGTCGTGCCGTGCTTCTTGTAGAGGCCCATGGTCTCGCGGCTCATGGCCTCGCGAGAGAGCTGATCCTTCTTGCCACGATACTTCTCCTGAACTTTTCGCAGTTCAGGAGCGATTTCCATCATCTTTCGCTGGCTCTTGATCTGCTTCACGAAGAGCGGGATCAGCGCAGCACGGACGACGATGACGAGTCCGACGATCGACAGCACCCAGGTGAGTCCGGATGCCGCAGGGAGACCGACGGACGTCAGGAGCCAGTGCCAGGCGACGAGGATCAGCTCGACCACCCACTTCAGCGGCCAGAGGATGGTGCCGAGCAGATCGAACCCACCTGCAGCGGGGGCGTCGCTGGGAGTGGAGCTGGCTAGCAGAAGGTCAAGACCCACCGATCAGTCCTTTCGGGAAGGGACGACGAAACCGTGTGCAGTCAGGTCGTAGCGGAAGTGTTCATGCGGACGGACGTCGTCGACGCCACCGCTGGTCCAGGGATTGCAGCGGAGGATGCGCCATGCCGAGAGCATCGCCCCCTTCACCGCGCCGTGCTGCTGCACCGCACCTACAGCGTAGGCGGAACAGCTGGGGTAGTACGCACAGACATCTCCATACATCGGGGAGATCACCTTGCGGTACGCGGTGAGGAACCCCAGCACCAGATTGCGGGGAACCAGAGGAACGCTGCGCAGCACATCCTGCGACTGCATGTGCGCCGTCCCGATGGACGAGGCCGGCAGAGCGGTCATGCCGACACCGCGGCCGGCACCGGCGCGAGTCTGCTCAGACAGCGATCGACATCGGCGCGCAGTTCCGCGAAGGAGGCGGTCGCCGACGCAGGAAGGGCACGGATGACGACATCCGTGCCCTCAGGAACGCGCGCGAGCGACTCCGCACAGACGGCTTTGAGTCGCCGACGCACGGTGTTGCGCACCACAGCGGTGCCTACCTGCTTACTGATGATGAATCCGAACCTCGCGGCCCTGCTCTCGCCCGTCGTCAGCACCGAGGTGATGACGCGCGCCCCGCCACAACGGGATCCGCGTCGAACGACCAGACGGTAGTCGCTCCCGCGGGTCAGCCGATACGGGCGGGCGAGCACAGTGGACTACGCGGAGAGCTCGGTGCGGCCCTTCGCACGGCGGGCAGCGAGGATGCCGCGGCCGGCACGCGTACGCATGCGGGCACGGAAGCCGTGCTTCTTGGCGCGACGACGGTTGTTGGGCTGGAAGGTGCGCTTGCTCATGGAATCACTCCGGGAATGCTGCCACCGGATTCACTTCGACCGGAGACATGGGGAACTGCCGAAAAAGGCATAAGTCAACCGACTTAGGGTACGTCTTACCGGCGCGCAGAGCAAATCTGCGCGCTTCCGTGATCGGACACCGGCACGAACCGCACAGCCATTATCCACAACCGAGGCGCGCCCGACGAGCACAACACGCGCGCGTATTTTCCAGGGCAGGTTGCCGTTCACAGCCGCGGTGACTACCGTGGCATCCTAAGTTATCCACAGGGGCACAGCACGTCGACCCCGCCTCGATTCCTCGTCCGGAGCGTCATGTCATCACCTGCCCAGCCCGACGTCCCCATCTGGACCACGGTGCAGGAGCTTCTGGTCGATGACGATCGCGTCACTCCCCAGCTACAAGGCTTTCTGAGTCTGGCCGTCCCGGCCGGGGTCATGTCCGCGACGCTCTACCTCGAGGTGCCGAACGACCTCACCGCCGCGCAGATCAACAAGCGCCTGCGGCTGCCCATCATGGAGGCGCTCTCGCACATCGGCGACGAGGTCACCTCCTATCGAGTCGTGGTCAACCACGAGCTCGCCGAGCAGCAGGCGGCTCCGATCGCGGTCGGCGACTTCGGGCGACACGAGCAGATCCGCGTGGAGTCGCCCATGGAGCAGCCGACACAGCTGCGCCATGAGTCGCGGCTCAACCCGAAGTACACCTTCGACAACTTCGTGATCGGCCAGTCCAACCGCTTCGCCCACGCGGCAGCCGTCGCTGTGGCCGAAGCCCCGGCGAAGGCCTACAACCCCCTGTTCATCTACGGCGACTCCGGCCTCGGCAAAACACACCTCCTCCACGCGATCGGCGACTACGCACAGTCCCTCTATGCGGGGGTCAAGGTTCGCTACGTCTCGAGTGAGGAGTTCACCAATGACTTCATCAACTCGATCGCGAACAACCGTGGCGCCGCGTTCCAGGCCAGATACCGCGATGTCGACATCCTCCTGATCGACGACATCCAGTTCCTGCAGGGGCGGGCGGAGACGCAGGAAGCCTTCTTCCACACCTTCAACACGCTTCACGATCACAACAAGCAGGTCGTGATCACCAGCGACGTCGCCCCGAAACACCTCACCGGCTTCGAAGACCGGATGCGCAGCCGCTTCGAATGGGGTCTGATCACCGACGTTCAGGCGCCGGACCTGGAGACACGCATCGCGATCCTTCGGAAGAAGGCGCAGAGCGAGGCACTGCACATCCCGGACGAGGTCCTCGAGTACATCGCCACCGTCGTCTCGTCGAACATCCGTGAGCTCGAGGGAGCCCTGATCCGGGTGTCGGCGTTCGCCAGCCTGAATCGATCGGCACTCGACATCTCGCTGGCTCAGACCGTACTCCGCGACATCATCGACACGGCCGAGGACAACATCATCTCGCCGACGGACATCATCACCGCCACGGCACAGTACTTCAAGCTCACGGTCGACGACCTCTACGGCTCGAGTCGGTCGCAGCAGATCGCCACCGCTCGGCAGATCGCCATGTACCTCTGTCGTGAGCGCACCAGTCTGTCCCTGCCGAAGATCGGTCAGCTGTTCGGCAACCGTGACCACACCACCGTCATGTACGCGTACAAGAAGATCAGTGAGCTCATGAAAGAGCGACGTTCGATCTACAACCAGGTCACCGAGATCACGACGCAGCTCGGGCGACGCTGACGCCGCGACACGCGGGCATGAGGGGGACTCGGCATCCGAAGGGGTGCTGAGTCCCCCTTTTCGCGTCCGGACAGGCATTCCCGGCCGCGGAAAGATGCCTCTATGCACATGTGGATAACTTGTGGATGACTGTCACTCAGGTCGGGACGAATGTGGGCCAATCGGTCAAACCTGTGGATAACTCTGGGGGAGCCTCCGCACCCCCAGTCGGCCGTAACCCCCGGATTCCTCAGGGATTCCACAACTGACAAGCGTGTAGTTCCTTACTCGCTCTTGCTATCCACCGAGTTATCCACAGTATCCACAGCTGTTAACACCGTTAAGGAGTTAAGTCTTTCAAGGCGCGATCCCATCACCAGACGGTGGGGAGAACCGTCGAACGAACGACAAGAACTCCGACGTAGGGAACAGACCGGACTGGGGGCTAGCATGGGAAGCCCTGCACCGGCAGGGCCGACGACAACGCGTCACAGTTCGACGACAAGGGAGCACCAGTGAGGTTTCAGGTCAACCGCGATGTCTTCAGCGAGGCTGTCTCGTTCGTCGTCAAGCTTCTGCCGCAGCGCAATCCGCAGCCGATCCTGGCCGGAGTGCTGATCGAGGCAGACGGTTCCGGACTCACACTCTCGGCCTTCGACTACGAGGCCTCCGCGCGTACGACCATCGAAGCCACCGTCGAGACTCCCGGCACGATCCTCGTGCACGGTCGACTTCTCTCCGACATCGCCAGCCGCCTTCCGAATGCTCCGATCGAGATCGCGGTCGAAGAAGACGGTGGCATCACCGTCACCTGCGGCTCCGCTCGATTCACCCTCGCCGCCATGCCGGTCGAGGAATACCCGTCGATCCCCGAGGTGAGCGGATCGTCCGGCGTCGTCCCTGCGGATGACTTCGGCACGGCGATCTCGCAGGTCGGTTTCGCGGCTTCCCGCGACGACGTGACCCCGGTGCTCACGGGTGTGCAGCTCGAGGTGTCGGGCCACAGCCTCAGCCTCGTCGCCACCGACCGCTACCGGGTCTCGCTCCGCGATGTGCCGTGGGACGGCGAATCCGTCGAGGCAACCGCACTGGTTCCGGCACGCACGCTGCTCGAGGTCGGAAAGACCTTCGGCCACGCCGGCACCATCCAGATCGCCTTCTCCGGAGCGGGCGACCGCGAGATCATCGCCTTCACCGCCGGCAACAAGACCGTCACATCACTGCTGATCAAGGGCAACTTCCCGCCCGTCCGCCGTCTCTTCCCCGAGCAGACCGACCACTACGCGGTCGTCAACACCGCCGATCTCGTCGAGGCCGTCCGGCGTGTGTCGCTCGTGCTCGACCGTGCCGCGCCGCTGCGATTCACGTTCTCGAGCGACAGCGTGACGATGGATGCTTCGGGTAGCGAGCACGCCAGGGCTTCCGAGTCGGTCGACGCGATCCTTTCCGGCGGCGACGAGGTCACGCTCGGCCTGAACCCGCAGTACCTGATCGAAGCGCTCGGTGCGGTGAAGAGCGAGTTCGTCCGCGTGACGTTCACGTCGAGCGACAACGCCAACAAGCTCAGCCCCGTGCTCATCACGAGCCAGACCTCGGTCGATCAGGCCGGTCTCGACTCGTTCAAGTACCTTCTTCAGCCGAACCTCCTCCTCCGCTGATCTCTTCTCCCTCCTACCCGAAACGTTCCCGGATCAGCCGTCAGCCGATCTACGAACCGTCGCGGGTGAGGATGCTCCCGGAGCGAGCATCGGGAGGGACCCACGAAGTGGGAGGGAACCCGCTCTGCGAGCGAAGGGTGCGTCCTCACCCACGACCCACGCGCGAACACCAGAGAAGAACAAGTGTCAGACCCCGAAGATAGGCTGACTCCGTGATTGTGGAGCACCTGAGTCTGGTCGATTTCCGTAATTACGCGACCGCCGAACTCGCCCTCCACCGCGGCCCGAACGTGCTGGTGGGTCGCAATGGGCAGGGCAAGACGAATCTGGCTGAGGCGGTGGTGTTCCTCGCCACTCTCGGTTCGCACCGGGTGTCGTCGGATGCGCCGATGGTGCGCGATGGGCAGGAGTTCGCGATCATCCGTGCGCGACTCTCGCATGGCGAACGGCGCGTTCTCGCCGAGGTGCAGGTGAACCGGCAGGGCTCGAACAAGGCCCGCATCAACGGCTCGCCGTCGAAGCCGAACGAGCTTCCGCGCTACGCGCATGTCGTGCTCTTCGCCCCGGAAGACCTTCAGATCGTGCGCGGCGATCCGTCTGCGCGTCGCCGATTCATGGATCAGCTCCTCATCCAGCGCATTCCTCGCATCTCGGCGGTCCTCTCGGATTACGACCGTGTGCTCAAGCAGCGCAATGCTCTGCTCAAGTCAGCGAGAGCTCGCGGCATCCGCGGAGAAGGGCTGAGCACCCTCGATGTCTGGGACGACAAGCTCGTCTCACTGGGATCCGAGATCATCACGGCGCGGCAGCGGTTGGCTGCCGATCTTCAGCAACCGGTGGCCGACGCCTACGAAGCCATCGCCGGGGCCGACCATCGTCCGCAGTTGGAGTGGGCGTTGTCGGTCGGCGGCGCTGATCCGGAGGAAGACGACGACGCAGCGACGGATGCGGAGGAGGCACCGGCCGTCGCCAAGCTCGGTGATCAGCAGCACATCGCCGAGTTGTTCCGCGCATCGCTGGCGGCGAAACGGTCGACCGAGATCGATCGAGGTCTCACGCTCACCGGTCCCCACCGTGACGATCTGGTGCTGCGTGTACGGGATCTTCCGGTGAAGGGCTACGCCTCGCATGGGGAGTCGTGGTCGGTGGCACTCGCTCTTCGACTGGCGTCGGCCGAGCTGCTGCGCAGCGAATCCCCCGCGGGTGATCCGGTCCTGATCCTCGACGATGTCTTCGCCGAACTCGATGCCGACCGGCGTCAGCGACTCGCGACCCTCACGGCCGGTTACGAGCAGGTGGTGGTGACCGCAGCGGTGGAGGAGGATATCCCCGAGGTGCTGCATGCCCACGTGGTGCGCATCAACGCCGGGACGATCAGCGATGAGCGGGAGGCAGCGGATGACTGACGCCGCATCGACCCCGCCTGTCGAGGTGCCCGAAACCGTGGGAACGTACCTGCGTCTGCGCGGTTTGCAGCCGAGTTCGAAGAGCTGGAAGCGCAAGCGCCGCATCGTCACCGACGACGACAACGCGCCGTTCACTCCGGGTCGGGATCCGGGTGCACTCGGCGCGGTGCTCGACAAGCTGAGTCGGGACTCCGGCTGGCAGATCACGCTCGCCCGCGAGGACCTGGTCCGGCAGTGGGCCGATCTGGCGGGCGCCGACACCGCGAAGCACTCCGAACCGGTCTCGCTCGAGCGCGGTTTGCTCACCGTGAAGTGCGATTCCACGGCGTGGGCGAAGAACCTCCAGTTCATGCGCGCGACGATTCTCACCGAGATCGGACGGCGGTATCCGGATGCGGGTGTCGAGAACCTCCGCTTCATCGGGCCGGACGTCCCCTCCTGGAAATGGGGTCCCAGAGTCGTTCCAGGACGGGGTCCGCGCGACACTTACGGGTAGGACACCACGAATGGGGTCCGCAACGCTCAGAGGGCCACACACGGCCGTTGAGCGGCATTTCCCGACGAAACCCCGCTAGAATGGGAGTTCGTGATATCGATGTGGAGAATGCCCTCTGATGACGCCTGAATCCCCTGCTGACGAGACGGAATCGAACACCGGGGGACCCTCCGACCCCATCGACGGCTCCGAGACCACGAGCAACACGATCTCCCCCAAGATCAAGCAGCCCGGCGAGTACGGTGCCGACTCGATCCAGATCCTCGAAGGCCTCGAGGCCGTGCGCAAGCGGCCCGGTATGTACATCGGATCCACGGGTCCGCGCGGTCTGCACCACCTGGTCTACGAGATCGTCGACAACTCGGTCGATGAAGCACTCGCTGGTTACGCCGACACGATCTTGGTGACGATGCTCGCCGACGGCGGCGTGCGCGTGGTCGACAACGGTCGTGGCATCCCGGTCGATCCGCACTCCTCCGACCCGAACAAGTCGACGGTCGAGGTCGTGCTGACGATCCTGCACGCCGGTGGAAAGTTCGGCGGCGGCGCCTACGCCGTCTCCGGTGGTCTGCACGGCGTCGGCTCCTCGGTCGTGAACGCGCTGTCGACCCGCTTCGACGTCGAGGTCAAGCAGAAGGGCTTCGTCTGGCGCCACTCGTTCGCCGACGGCGGCATCCCGCAGCAGAAGCTCGAGAAGGGAGAGGAGACCGACGAGACCGGAACCAGCATCACGTTCTGGCCCGACGAGTCCATCTTCACCGAATCGATCGACTTCGATTACGACACGCTGCGCACGCGCTTCCAGCAGATGGCGTTCCTCAACAAGGGGCTGCGCATCGAGCTGCGCGACGAGCGCGAGTCCTCCGCCTATGAGGTGGAGGAAGAAGGCTCGACGATCACGAAGCAGCCCGGTGACGTCTTCTTCTACGAGCGCGGACTCGTCGACTATGTGGAGTACCTCAACAAGGTGCGCCATGCCGAGGTCGTGAACGACGAGATCATCGCCTTCGAGTCCGAGGACACGCAGCGCAAGATCTCGCTCGAGGTCGCGATGCAGTGGACCACCTCGTACACCGAGAACGTCTTCACCTACGCGAACACGATCAATACCCATGAGGGTGGCACGCACGAAGAGGGATTCCGTGCTGCGTTGACGACCCTGGTGAACAAGTACGCCCGCGCGAACAACATCCTCAAGGAAAAGGACGACAACCTCTCGGGAGACGACGTCCGAGAGGGTCTCACGGCGGTGATCTCGATCAAGCTGGGTGAGCCGCAGTTCGAGGGCCAGACCAAGACCAAGCTCGGCAACACCGAGGCGAAGGCCTTCGTGCAGAAGGTCGTGGGCGATCAGCTCGGAGACTGGTTCGAACGCAACCCGGTCCAGGCGAAGAACATCATCCGCAAGGCTCTCGATGCGGCGACCGCTCGCCTCGCCGCCCGCAAGGCGCGCGAGACTGCTCGACGCAAGAGCGTCTTCGAGTCGGCGGCCATGCCCGACAAGCTCAAGGACTGCACGAGCAAGGACCCCTCGATCAGCGAGATCTTCCTCGTCGAGGGTGACTCGGCCGGTGGTTCCGCCGTGCAGGGTCGCGACCCGCACACGCAGGCGATCCTGGCCCTCCGCGGCAAGATCCTCAACGTCGAGCGCGCGCGTCTCGACAAGGCCCTGGGCAACAAAGAAGTCCAGGCGATGATCCAGGCCTTCGGCACGGGCATCGGCGAAGAGTTCGACATCGAGAAGGCGCGCTATCACAAGATCGTGCTGATGGCGGATGCCGACGTCGACGGTCAGCACATCACCACGCTGCTGCTCACGCTGCTGTTCCGCTACATGCGCGGACTCATCGAGGCCGGCTTCGTGTACCTCGCGATGCCGCCGCTGTACCGCCTGAAGTGGTCGAACTCCGCACACGAGTACGTGTTCAGCGACTCCGAGCGCGACGCCCTGCTCAAGCACGGTCTCGACAACGGCAAGCGGATCCCGAAGGATGCCGGCATCCAGCGCTACAAGGGTCTCGGTGAGATGAACCCGAAGGAGCTGTGGGAGACGACGATGGATCACACCACGCGCACCCTGCAGCAGATCACCATCGAAGACGCCGCCGCCGCCGACGAGATCTTCAGCGTGCTGATGGGTGAGGACGTCGAGTCCCGACGCAGCTTCATCCAGCGCAACGCCAAGGACGTCCGCTTCCTCGACATCTGACGCCCCCGGGCTCAGACCAGATGTGTGACAGAGAGATTGATTGATGACTGACGAAGAACGCACCGAGCCGGAACACGACCACGGCAAGATCGATCAGGTCGACCTGCAGTTCGAGATGCAGCGCAGCTACCTCGACTACGCCATGGCGGTCATCGTGGGGCGCGCGCTCCCCGACGTGCGCGACGGCCTCAAGCCGGTGCACCGTCGTGTGATCTACGGCATGTACGACGGCGGATTCCGTCCTGACAAGTCGTTCTCCAAGTGCGCCCGTGTGGTGGGCGAGGTCATGGGCCAGTACCACCCGCACGGCGACTCGGCGATCTACGACGCCCTCGTGCGTCTGGTGCAGCCGTGGTCGCTGCGGTATCCGCTGGCTCTCGGTCAGGGAAACTTCGGCTCGCCCGGAAACATGGGCGCCGCGGCTCCCCGATACACCGAGACCAAGATGGCCCCGCTCGCGCTCGAGATGGTGCGCGACATCGAAGAAGACACCGTCGACTTCACCGACAACTACGACGGTCAGACGCAGGAGCCGACGGTCCTCCCGGCCCGCTTCCCGAACCTGCTCGTCAACGGATCGGTCGGCATCGCGGTCGGCATGGCCACGAACATCCCGCCGCACAACCTGCGCGAGGTCTCGGCTGCGGCACTCTGGGCGCTCGACAACCCCGGCATCTCCCGCGAGGAGCTGCTCGACGGTCTGATCCAGCGCGTTCCCGGTCCGGACTTCCCGACCGGCGCGCAGATCCTCGGCACCAAGGGCATCCACGAGGCGTACCGCACCGGCCGCGGATCGATCACGATGCGCGCGGTCGTGAACGTCGAAGAGATCCAGGGTCGCACCTGCCTCGTCGTCACCGAGCTGCCGTACCAGGTCAACCCCGACAACGTCGCGGTGAAGATCGGCGACCTCGCCCGTGACGGCAAGATCACCGGCATCGCCGACATCCGCGACGAGTCGTCCGACCGTACGGGCCAGCGCCTGGTCGTCGTGCTCAAGCGCGACGCGGTCGCGAAGGTCGTGCTGAACAACCTGTACAAGCACACGCAGCTGCAGGAGAACTTCGGCGCGAACATGCTCGCGATCGTCGACGGAGTGCCGCGCACCCTCGCGATCGACGGCTTCATCACGCACTGGATCACGCACCAGATCGAGGTGATCGTCCGGCGCACGGAGTACCGTCTGCGCGAGGCCGAGAAGCGCATGCACATCCTGCGCGGATACCTGAAGGCGCTCGACGCGCTCGATGAGGTCATCGCCCTCATCCGTCGTTCGCAGACCACGGCCGATGCGAATGAGGGACTCCAGAAGCTCCTCGACATCGACGAGATCCAGGCCGACGCGATCCTGCAGATGCAGCTGCGCCGACTGGCTGCACTCGAGCGTCAGAAGATCATCGACCAGGCGAACGAGCTCGAAGCGCAGATCACCGACTACAAGTCGATCCTGGCCGACGAGGGTCGCCAGCGCACGATCATCCGCGAAGAGCTGACCGGAATCGTCGACCGCTTCGGCGACGAGCGCCGCACGCACATCCTGCATGGCTTCGACGGCGACGTCTCGATGGAAGACCTCATCGCCGAAGAGGAGATGGTCGTCACCGTCACGCGCGAGGGCTACATCAAGCGCACGCGCAGCGACAACTACCGCTCCCAGCACCGCGGCGGCAAGGGCGTCAAGGGCGCGCAGCTCCGTGCGAACGACATCGTCGAGCACTTCTTCGTGACGACGACGCACCACTGGCTGCTCTTCTTCACCGACAAGGGTCGCGTCTACCGCGCGAAGACCTATGAGGTGCCGGAGGCCGGGCGCGACGCCAAGGGCATGCACGTCGCGAACCTGCTGGCGCTGCAGCCGGACGAGAGCATCGCTCAGGTGCTCGACATCCGCGACTACCAGGTCGCCGATTACCTGGTGCTCGCCACGCGCGAGGGTCTGGTCAAGAAGACCCGCCTCGAGGCGTACGACACCAACCGTCAGGGCGGCGTCATCGCGATCCGCCTCAACGACGAGGACGAGCTCGTCAGTGCTCTCCTCGTGAACGCCGAGGACGACATCCTCCTCATCAGCCGTCGCGGCATGTCGGTGCGCTTCGAGGCGACCGATGAGGCGCTGCGTCCGATGGGTCGGGCGACGGCCGGTGTGCGCGGCATGAAGTTCAAGATCGACGCGGACTGCCTGCTGTCGGCATCCGTCGCCGCCCCCGGGAAGTTCGTGTTCATCGTCACTGACGGCGGCTACGCGAAGCGCACCGCTGTCGAGGAATACCGGGTCCAGGGACGCGGTGGAACGGGCATCAAGGTGGCCAAGTTGAACGACGATCGGGGCACTCTCGCGGGTGGTCTGATCGTCGCCGAGGACGACGAGGTCTTGGTGGTTCTCTCCAGCGGCAAGGTGGTACGCTCTGCCGTGGCCGAGGTCCCCGCCAAGGGTCGAGACACCATGGGAGTGGTGTTCGCCCGGACGACGGAGGCCGACCGCATCCTCGCCATCGCCCGTAATGGCGAGCGTGGCCTCGCCGATGACGAGGCGGATGCGGAGGATGCCGAGACACAGGCACCTGAGACGACAGAGACCCCCGAGGATACAGACGCATGAGTACAGTGGCCGACAAGCTGGCGAAGAAGTCGACACGAAAGACCAGTGGCAAGCAGGTTCGCCTGCGTCTCGTCTACGTCGACTTCTGGTCGGCCGTGAAGCTCTCGTTCCTCGGAGCGGTCGCTCTCGCCGTGGTCACGATGGTGGCCTTCTTCCTGATCTTCCTGGTGCTCCAGGCAACCAACGTCATGAACACCGCTGAGGGCTTCCTGCTCGGAATCACCGGCAACGAGTTCGTGCTGTCGGAGGTCGTCGGCCTGCCGCAGGTGATGGCCTTCGCTGCGGTTGTCGCGATCCTGAACCTGATCGTCGTCACGGTGCTCGGCGCCGTCGTCGCCGGCATCTACAACCTCGCCGTGAAGGTGACCGGAGGACTGCTCGTCGGGTTCATGTCGAACTGATCCTCGGTCTTCGAACCGGATTCACGAAGGGCGGATGCTGCGGCATCCGCCCTTCGTCGTCCCACGAGGTGCTCGGCGGTCAGACGACGCCGGTCGTGCCGAGGAGGGTACCGATCAGCCAGGTCGCGGCGAGAGCGAGCGCCCCGCCGATGACCAGTCGGATCGACGCTCGCAGGGGCGGGGAACCGCCGATCCGCGCCGACACCGCACCCGTGATCGCGAGGGCGATCATGACGGCGACGAAGGTGACCGGCACACGCCACTCCGGCGGCGGCAGCAGGATGGCGAGCAGGGGGAGCAGCGCTCCGAGCGTGAAGGACACGGCCGAAGAGATCGCCGCATGCCACGGATTGACGAGATCGTTCTGGTCGATGCCGAGCTCGACCTCCAAGTGGGCGGAGAGCGCATCGTGGGCGGTGAGCTCCTCGGCGACCTGACGTGCGGTCTCCTCGGAGAGACCGCGATCGCGATAGAGCTCGGTGAGTTCGGCCAGCTCCGCGGTCGGCATGGTCCGCAGCTCCTCGCTCTCCTTCGCGATCAGAGCGCGTTCGCTGTCGCGCTGGCTGCTCACCGAGACGTACTCGCCGAGCGCCATCGAGATCGCACCGCCGACCAGTCCGGCGATTCCCGCGGTGAGCAGTGCCGCGTTGTCGCTCGTCGCGCCCGCCACGCCTACGACGAGCGAGGCGACCGAGACGATGCCGTCGTTCGCGCCGAGCACTCCTGCGCGCAACCAGTTCAGTCGCTGGCCGAGACCTGCGCGATGGAGCTCGCCTTCGTGGGCTGTCATGCAGCCAGTGAAGCAGACCGTGCGCTCGATAGGGCGGAAATCACCCGCGACCGGTTACGGAAAACCCGAAGCGGAGTGTCCGGCTGACTCGGTGTCGTGCGTGTCGGCCCCGCCGTACCTTGGAACCATGACCACTCAGACTGCGACCGCGGCACCCGTCACGGCGGTGAAGCCGCCGTTGCGCATCTTCCTCACGATCCTGCATCTCGCAGGCGTCGGCGCGCTCGGCGGCGCCATCTTCGGCATGCTCGGCGGACTCCTCGGCACCGGCCTCGGGCTCCTATTCGTCGCCGGTGTCGGCGTCGTGCTCCTCGTCGGCCTCGTATACGCGCTGTACGGACTCGGCTGGTTCGAGGTCGCCCGTGTCGGTGCCCTCTACCGCACGCCGATCACCCCGCTGCGACTGCAGCAGCGTGACCGCCCCGGTTTCGTCGGCTGGCTGCGCTCCCTCGGGCGACAGGCGATCGACCCCCGCATGTGGCGTGCGGTCGCGAACTTCGCGATCTCGGCCGTGCTCGGCTTCATCGTGCTGCGGCTCGCCTGGAGCCTGGTGTGGTCGATCATCATCTCCTTCGCCCCGCTCACCGCGGCGGATGCGGTCATGGGACCGTTCGGCGGCGGAGGCATCCCCGTCGCCTGGGCGCCGCTGGTCGGCATCCTCGGCATCGCGGCCTCGGTGGTCGGGATGATCGGGCTGGCTCTGCTGCACCGCACGCTGTCACTGGCGATCGTGGTCCGCAGCAAAGAGACGGAGCTCACTGAACGGGTCCGCACCTCGACCGCCCAGCGGGAAGGAGCGGTCCGCGCCGCCGACCTGGAGCGCACTCGCATCGAGCGCGACCTGCATGACGGCGTGCAGCCGCGGCTCGTCTCGGTCGGCATGACCCTCGGGCTCGCCCAGCAGAAGATCGACAGCGATCCGGACACGGCCAAGGAACTCATCAACGAGGCACACACCTCCACCAAGGCGGCCATCACGGAGCTGCGACAGCTCGCCCGGGGCATCCACGCGTCCGTGCTCGACGACCGCGGCCTCGACGCCGCGCTGTCGGCTCTCGCCAGCCGGTCGCACATCCCCGTGCACCTCGATGTGCGCATGGACGGACGATGCAGCCGTGAGGCCGAGGCCGCCGTCTACTTCTCGATAGCGGAGTCCCTCACCAACGCCGCGAAGCACTCGCGGGCCAGTGAGGCCCGCGTCATCGTGCGACTCCGTGAGGGGAACACCCTCTGGGCGCGCGTCGAGGACAACGGCATCGGCGGCGCGCAGGTGCAGCCGGGTGGCGGCCTCGACGGCATCGCGAATCGCATCCTCGCCGCGGGCGGAACCTTCCGCCTCGACAGTCCGCAGGGCGGACCGACCAGCCTGGAGGTGAACGTACCGTGCGCATCCTGATCTGCGAGGACTCCGTCCTCCTCCGAGAAGGACTGGTCCGTCTGCTCGAGGACGCCGGCCACGAGGTGGTCGCCGCGCTCCCCGATATCCAGGGTCTCGACCATGCCGTCGCCACCACAGCGCCCGATCTGTGCATCCTGGACGTGCGACTCCCCCCGACGTTCACCGATGAGGGCATCCGGGCCGCGCTCGGACTGAGGTCCACGCATCCGTCGCTCGCCATCCTCGTGCTCTCGCAGTACGTCGAGGAGCGCTACGCCTCCGACCTGATCGCGGCGCAGGGTGGTCCGCTCGGATACCTGCTCAAGGATCGCGTCGCCGACGTGTCGGAGTTCCTCGCCTCGGTGCAGCGCATCTCCGAGGGTGCCACGGTGCTCGACCCCGAAGTAGTGGCGCAGCTCCTCACGCGGCGGAACCGCGACGACAGGATGATGCGTCTCACCGAACGGGAGCGCACCGTGCTCGCGTTGATCGCCGAGGGCAAGTCGAACCAGGCGATCGCCGGGATCCTGTTCCTCTCCGAGGCGAGTGTGGAGAAGCACATCACCGCCATCTTCCAGAAGCTGGGTTTCGAGCAGGACGAGTCGGGCAACCGCCGCGTTCTCGCCGCGCTCGCCCACATCGAGAACACCGGTGGCCCGACGCCGCCGACCGGCCAGACAGGAGTGGCACGATGACCACCGACAACAACGGCGCCCCGGGCGAGCACATCCCGCTCACCCCGCCGCCCGCTTC
>NZ_JAAUVO010000026.1:0-49137 GCF_012030385.1 Microbacterium sp. B19(2022) | reverse complement strand
TGGGTGGGCTGGGCAACGCGGCTCTGGCCACTCCGAAGCGCAAGGCTCCCGGTTTCGCACTGCTGGGTACGCCCGGGTATGAGGGCGATGTCGTCCTCGAGCTGAAGACCGTCGCCGACATCGCGCTCGTGGGCTACCCGTCCGCGGGCAAGTCGAGCCTGATCGGCGCGATCTCGGCAGCACGACCCAAGATCGCGGACTACCCGTTCACCACCCTGCACCCCAACCTGGGTGTCGTGCAGGTGGGCGATTTCCGTTACACGGTCGCCGACGTTCCCGGCCTCATCGAGGGCGCGAGCGAGGGGCGTGGCCTCGGACTCGAGTTCCTCCGCCATGTCGAGCGCTGCTCGGCTCTGCTGCACGTCCTCGACTGCGCCACCCTTGAGCCCGGGCGCGACCCGATCTCCGACCTCGATGTCATCCTCGCCGAACTCGGAGCCTACGAGGTGCCCGAGGGCCAGACTCCGCTGCTCGAGCGCCCGCAGTTCATCGCGCTGAACAAGGTCGACGTGCCCGAGGCGCGCGATCTCGCCGAACTGGTGCGCCCCGACCTCGAAGCGCGTGGATTCCGCGTGTTCGAGATCTCCACGGTCTCGCACGAGGGCCTGCGCCCGCTCACGTTCGCGCTGGGCGAGCTCGTCGAGAAGGCCCGCGCCGAAGCCGCGCTCGAGACCCCGCCGGAGCGCGTCGTCATCCGCCCGCGTGGCCCCAAGAAGGGGTTCACCATACGGGTCGAGGGCGGCACCTACGGCAACGTCTACCGCATCATGGGAGAGAAGCCGGTGCGCTGGGTCCAGCAGACCGACTTCCAGAACGAGGAGGCCGTGGGCTACCTCGCCGATCGTCTCGAGAAGCTCGGCGTCGAGGATGAGCTCTTCCGCCTCGGTGCGGTGCAGGGATCGACCGTCGTGATCGGCGAGGGCGACAGCATCGTCTTCGACTGGGAGCCCACGATGACCTCGGCAGCAGAGCTCATGAGCGCTCCGCGTGGTACCGACCCCCGTCTCGCGCCGAACGCGCGTCGGACGACATCAGAGCGCCGCGAGCAGTACTACGAGCGCATGGATGCCAAGGCCGAGGCTCGTGCAGAGGTGGAGACCCAGCGCCTGGCCGCGTACCGCGAGGACGGCGAGTGACCGCACGCACCCGCGCCGATCTAGCGACCGCGTCACGCATCGTCGTCAAGGTCGGGTCGTCCTCGATCAGCGGTGAGTCGTCGTGGCGCATCCCCGTCATCGTCGAGGCCCTCGCCGCGGCGCACGCCCGTGGCGCAGAGGTCGTGCTGGTGTCCTCCGGCGCGATCGCCTCCGGGATCCCTTTCCTGCGTCTGGACTCGCGGCCGAACGACCTCGCCACCCAGCAGGCGGCCGCGGCCGTGGGGCAGAACATCCTCATGTACCGGTATCAGGAATCGCTTCGCCCGTTCGACATCGTCGCCGGTCAAGTCCTCCTCACCACCGGCGACCTGGAGCATCCCACCTCGCGCTCGAACGCCCGGCGCGCGATGGAGCGACTTCTCGGCCTGCGGACCCTGCCGATCGTCAATGAGAACGACACCGTCGCGACCCAGGAGATCCGGTTCGGCGACAACGACCGTCTCGGGGCCCTGGTCGCGCAGCTGATCGAGGCCGACGCGCTCATCCTCCTGAGCGACATCGAGTCGCTGTACACGAAGCCGCCGACGGACCCGGGTGCGGAGCCGATCGACATCGTCGCGCCCGATGCCGATCTCACCGGGCTCGAATTCGGTGCGACCGTGGTCAACAGCGTCGGCACCGGGGGAGCAGCCACCAAGGTCTCGGCCGCACGTCTGGCTGCCGCGTCCGGCATCGGCGTGCTCGTCACCAGCGCTGATCTGGTGGACAAGGCGCTCTCCGGCGCCGAAATAGGGACCTGGTTCGAACCCGCCAGCTCATAAACTAGACGGATGACCGACCAGACCCCGCAGGCGCGCCTGGAGCGCGCCAAAGAGGCCTCCCGCGCCACCGCAGCCCTGACCAGCGCTGACAAGGCCCGCGTGCTCGAAGCCATCGCGCTCGCGCTCCTGGCGGACACGCCGCGCATCATCGAGGCGAATGGTCGTGACATCTCGCGCGGGCAGCGCGACGGCATCGGTGATTCCCTGATCGATCGGCTGCGCCTCGACGAGAAGCGCGTCGCGGCTCTGGCCACCGCCGTGCGCGAGGTCGCCGCTCTCCCCGACCCCGTCGGGCGCGTGGTCGGCGGGCACCGGATGCCCAACGGCGTGGCGCTCGAGCAGGTGCGGGTTCCGTTCGGTGTGGTCGGCGCGATCTACGAAGCCCGACCCAACGTGACCGTCGACATCGCCGCGCTCGCGCTGCGATCGGGCAATGCGGTGGTGCTGCGCGGTGGCAGCGCCGCTCACGATTCCAACGCCGTGCTCGTGGAGATCATGCGTGCGGCGGTCGAGAGCGCCGGCCTCACGGCGGAGGCGATCCAGACCGTCGACGATTTCGGACGCGACGGCGCGAAGGCTCTCATGCACGGTCGCGGCTTCATCGACGTCCTGATCCCGCGGGGGAGCGCAGGCCTCATCGAGACCGTCGTGACGGAGTCGACCGTGCCCGTCATCGAGACCGGAGCCGGTAACGTCCACATCTTCCTCGACGAGACCGCTCCCGACGACTGGGCGCGTGACATCGTCGTGAATGCCAAGGTGCAGCGTCCGAGCGTGTGCAACGCGGTCGAGACGGTCCTCGTCCACCGTCAGGCTGCGCCGCGGCTCGTGCCGCTGGTGGCCAGCGCTCTCCAGAGCGAGGGCGTCGCGATCCACGGCGACGACATGGTCGTGGGGCTCATGTCCAACGTGATCCCCGCCACCGAGGAGGACTGGGAGACCGAATACCTGAGCCTCGACATCGCGATGAAGGTCGTCGACTCGCTCGACGAGGCACTAGCGCACATCCGCCGGTACAGCACGGGGCACACCGAGTCGATCATCACGACGGATTCCCGCAATGCCGAGCGGTTCCTTGCGGAGGTCGACTCGGCCGTGGTCATGGTGAACGCGTCCACACGATTCACCGACGGAGGCGAGTTCGGGTTCGGGGCGGAGGTCGGCATCTCGACCCAGAAACTGCATGCGCGGGGACCGATGGGGCTCTCCGAGCTGACCAGCACGAAATGGCTCGCGCGTGGGTCGGGGCAGACGCGCGGCTGAGGGCTAGACTGGGGGACGCTGTAACCCCCACAGGATCCCGAACAGCACGCCACGAAACGGAGCCAGGATGAACCTCGTCGCACAGATCGCGATGGCCGCTGCCGAAACCGAGCACCACGGCAACGTCGCGCTCGAGACGCTGATCTTCGGGGTCATCGCCGCGATCGTGTTCGGCGCACTCGGCCTCGTGACGTTCTCGTACAAGAACGTCGCCAACCGTCATTCGGCGAAGGCCGAGGCGTGGGCCGCGCAGCACGGCAAGGACAGCCACGAGGCGGGACACGGCCACTAGGCCCGCATGAACGACGCTGCGACCACGCGCCCCCCGCGCATCGGCGTGATGGGCGGCACGTTCGACCCCATCCACCATGGCCACCTGGTCGCAGCCAGCGAGGTCGCGAACTCCTTCGGCCTCGACGAGGTCGTCTTCGTACCCACTGGGCATCCGTGGCAGAAGTCCGGCGTCTCGCCGAGTGAGCATCGCTATCTCATGACGGTGATCGCGACCGCCTCGAACCCGCAGTTCACGGTGAGCCGCGTCGACATCGCCCGCGAAGGCCCCACCTACACGATCGACACGCTGCGCGATCTGAAGCGGGATCGACCCGACGCCGAGCTCTTCTTCATCACGGGAGCCGACGCCGTGGCGCAAATTCTCAGTTGGAGGGACCATGATGAGTTGTGGGAGTTGGCCCACTTCGTCGCGGTCTCACGCCCTGGACATGTCCTGAGCACAGACGGCCTCCCGAGCGACAACGTCAGCCAACTGGAAGTGCCGGCGCTGTCGATCTCGTCGACAAACTGCCGTGAACGCGTTCGCGACGATCAGCCGGTCTGGTACCTGGTCCCTGATGGGGTCGTTCAGTACATCGCGAAGCATCATCTGTATCGGAGCAAGGCATGAGTACATCGGATCAGCAAGGGCACGGTCCGCTGACGCGCAAGCAGCTGCGGGAGATCCGGTTGACGGGATCGACCCCGGTGATCTCCAGCGAGGAGGCCGCCGCGGCCGCCGAGGCCGCGCCTCCCGCGCCCCCGCTGCCCCGTGCTGCAGAACCCGTCCAGATCGAACCGGCACCGCTGCCGGTCCCCGTCGCCGACGAAGCGAACGGTGATGCCCCGCTGACCCGCCGCCAGGTTCGCGAGCAGGAGAAGGCCCGCACCGGTTCCGTCTCCGTGATCGGCGCCGATGAGGCCGAGGCGGCAGCACCCGCCGAGGAGCCCGAGGCAGCACCCGCAGAGCCGCTCGAAGAAGAGGCGCCGCAGCAGGAGGAAGCTCCCGCGGTGGCCGCTGCAGAAGTGCCTGCCGAGATCGTGTCCGGGGTCCCGGACTTCGCTCCTACCGTCGACGCCGGTGATGACGATGACGACGATGTGGATGACGAGGTCGCCATCGCGCCCGTCAGTGCATCCGTCGCGGCCGACACGGTCGGCGACGTCCCGCTCGAGGCTGTCGACACCCCCGCAGACGCAGCCGTCGACGAAGACGATGTCGAGGCGGCGCTCGGCCTTCCCGTCGAGGGCAGCGATGAGGCCGTCGACGGCGATGTCCTCGCCGACGTGGACGATGCCGACGAAGACGACGAAGACGACACGGAGCGTCCCACGGTCAACTCTTCCTTCGGAGAAGGCCTTCTCGCTGACGCCCCCGAAGTCCACACACCCTTCCGGCCGTCCTTCGACGAACTGATCGGCGTGGGAGACTCCACGGGATCGCAGCACTCCGCTCCCAACGCGCTGATCTTCACCCCGTCGCCGGGGGAGGGCTCACTGTCCGGCCCGGTCGCGTCGACCGGAGAGATCCTCGTCACCGGCTCCTACGAGCTGCCGCAGGGCATGGGCTCGCAGGGGCACGCACTCGGCACCACCGATGGCAAGGACATCGACGCCGTTCTCATCGATGGCGAGCTGCCGCCGGCATCCTCGCCCACGCCGATCGCCGCGAGTGCGGCCGTCAGCACCATCAAGCCAGCCGGAGAAGTCATCCGGCCTCCGGCCCCCGAGAAGGGGAACCGACTGATGGTGACCCTCGCCATCATCGCCGGCGGACTCGCCCTCGCGATCGGCGTCGTTCTCGTCATCGCCTTCACCACGAAAATGATCTGATGCAATCACCTGAAACCGCCGAAGAGATGCTGCGCCTCGCAGCACAAGCCGCCATCGACAAGGGCGGTGAGGATCTCGTCGCGCTCAACGTCTCCGAGCCGCTCCCGCTCGTCGACATCTTCCTGCTCGTCACGGGAAACAGTGAGCGCAACGTCGCCGCGATCGCGGACGAGATCGAGGACCGGCTGATCGAGTCCGGTCACAAGCGCGTGCGTCGCGAGGGGCGGGCCGAGGCCCGCTGGGTGCTGCTCGACTTCGGCGACCTGATCGTGCACGTCTTCCACCAGGAGGAGCGCGTCTACTACGGACTCGAGCGCCTCTGGAAGGATTGCCCGGTCGTTCCGATCGACGTGGCCGAGCCTGCGGCCGACGCCAGCTGACATGACCACGCACCTGATCACCGGTGCGGGCTCCGGCATCGGGTCCGTTCTCGCCCGGCGGTTGCTGGACCGTGGCGATGCCGTGGTGGCGATGGCTCGGGATGCGGGGCGTGCCAAGCAGATCGCGGACGACTTTCCCGGGGCGTCCGTCATCGTCGGCGACCTCGCGCAGCCCGGGCGCCTGTCGTGGGCACTGTCGAAGCAGCAGCTGCCCGACCGCATCGACTCGCTGGTGCATGTCGCCGGTGTCGTCGACCTCGGCGACGTGGCTGATCTGCCGGCCGCGCTGTGGGAGCAGCAGCTCGCCGTCAACCTCGTCGCTCCGGCCGAGCTCACCCGGCTCCTCCTCCCGGTACTGCGCGTGTCGCAGGGGCAGGTGGTGTTCGTGAACTCCGGTGCCGGTCTGCGCGCCAACGCGGGATGGTCCGCGTACGCGGCGTCCAAGCACGGCCTCAAGGCTCTGGCCGACGCCCTGCGCGCCGAAGAGGCCTCGCACGGCGTCCGCGTGACCTCGATCTACCCCGGCCGCACGGCGACGCCGATGCAGGAGCGTGTGCACCAGCAGGAGGGCCAGGCGTACGACGCGGAACGCTACGCCACACCGGAAGCGGTCGTCACGACCATTCTCACGGCGCTCGACCTTCCGCGTGACGCGGAGATCACCGATCTGACCGTGCGCCCCGGCCGCTGAGTCGATCCGGCATCCTCCGCTGGCGATGTCAAGGGGCTTCTCTTCGGGGCGGTGATGGCACAGGCTCTCCTTGAGAGAGTCCTGGAGGGCCCCCACATGTCTGAACTTCCCGATCCGCGCTTCATGTTGAATCGCATCACCGCGTCGGAATGGGTGATCAACGACCTTCGGTACCCGCCGAACGATCCGCGGCATGTGGTCGCGTGCGTCTACGAACTCGCCGAGACCGAGGTCGAGGTGACCTGGCTCCGCGACCTGCCGCTCGCAACCCGCTACGGAACCGCGTTCGAAGTGCTCGAGGACGTCGAACGGATGCGCGGTTCCAGCCGTGCTACCCGTCCGATCAGCATTCCGCACCGGCCGCCGCTGATGGTGACCTGACCGTCTCCACCACGCCGTACAGAAGCGCACCCCCTCGATGCTCGAGGGGGTGCGCTTCTGAGTTGTCCGCCGACCTGTTCAGATCAGAGGGTCTTCCTCGTCCGCTCCTGCGGCGACGCGATCGGCCTCGGCGCTGTCGACGAGAGCGTCGTCGACATCCGGATCGAGCACGCGCTCACCGTCGACGTCCCTGGTGGGCACACCGGCCGCGTCGTCATCGTGAGGGACGGGAGGCACCGGAGGAATGATGGGGTTCGACATGATCGCATCCTTTCGTCGAGGTGCGTTCACGCTAGAACCCGGAGCGTGCGGACTGAACCGGGTTGACGCCTGCGAAGTCGCACGCTAGCCACGGCGCCGGGATTCATGGCTCGAGATAGGCTGCGAGATTCGCCAGCGACGACGTCAGCCCCTGTGCGTGGTCGCGGGCACGGACGCCCTGGGGCACGTCGCGTGCGGTCAGCTCGACCTCCGTCCCCTCCTCGACGCTGCGGACGCGCCACTCCATCCGCATCGTGCCGTGGAACGCCGGGTCAGCGGAGTCGAAGTCGACCTCCTGCACGATGAGCTCGCCCGGCACGATCCGCGTCACGCGGACCTCGGAGGCGTCTGAGTCGGCCGAGGTCTTGCCCGGCGCGTCGGTGGGGTCCTCGTACGTGAGAACAAGTCGATACGAGCCGCCTTCGCGCATGTCGAAGCGCTCGAATCGCCCGTGCATCCCGTGGGGAGGCAGCCAGGAGAGCAGCGCCTCGCGACTGGTCAAGGCGTCGAACGCTTCGTCGCGGCCGACGTGGAGGAGGAGGCTGGCGCGGTCGGTTCTACTCATGTCGTCAGCCTATGGCGGCGGCGTTCCGCGCGGCTCCGGGTGATCACCTCAGCCTCGAAAGGAGCGCGGAAAAACAAGAAAACCCGCGATCTCTCGCGGGTTTCGTTGTGGACCTGGGGGGACTCGAACCCCCGACCCCCTGCATGCCATGCAGGTGCGCTACCAGCTGCGCCACAGGCCCAGATGCCGCTCCGTAGAAGCCGGAGCAACTTGAAAAGAGTACTACACGAATCCGCGCGAGCACCAATCGGCGGCGGCCGCCCGGGAGTGTCGTCATCCGGCTGGAACAACCGCGGGGAGCGGGGCGTTCTGTTCTTCGTGAGCATCCTCGACAGTCTGGTGATCGGCGCAGGGCAGGCCGGTCTCTCGGCATCCTTCCACCTGTCGCGGCTGGGCATCTCGCACGTGGTCCTCGACGCGGATGAGCGACCTGGAGGCGCTTGGCAGCATCGCTGGGATGCCCTCACGATGCGCGACGTGCACGGCGTCGCCGAGCTGCCCGGCGATACGCCGCCACCGCGTGACGGGGCCCGTGCCAACATCGCGGTGCCCGACTACTTCGCGGCATACGAGCGCGCGCATGGTCTCCCCGTGCTCCGGCCGGTGCACGTCGAACGGGTCGACGACGAGGACGGACTCCTCGTCGTGCGCGCGCGGGAGGGGGAGTGGACAGCCCGCACGCTGGTGAACGCGACGGGGACGTGGTCGCATCCGTTCCTCCCGCACTACCCCGGCATGGAGACCTTCGTCGGTGAGCAGCTGCACACGGTCGACTATCCCGGCCCCGAGCACTTCCTCGGCAAGCGGGTTCTCGTGGTGGGCGGTGGGGCGTCCGCGGTGCAGTTCCTCGGCGCCCTCGCCCCGATCACCGACACGCTCTGGGCCACCCGTCGGGAACCCGTGTGGCGGAACGACGACTTCACCCCCGAAGCCGGTACCGCCGCGGTGGCTCTGGTCGAGCAGCGCGTCGCCGCGGGCCTCCCTCCCGAGAGCGTGGTCAGCGTCACCGGACTCATGCTGCGCCCGCAGGAGCGCGAAGCCGAGCGTCTGGGCGCCTATGCCGCACGGCGGCCGATGTTCGAGCGCATCGAGCCCGACGGCGTGCGCTGGGCCGACGGCAGCTTCGAGCGCGTCGACGTCATCCTCTGGGCCACGGGGTTCCGTCCGGCCATCAGTCACCTGGCGCCCCTGCATCTGCGCAGCGCCGCCGGCGGCATCCAGCTCGACCGCAACGGGCGCGGAACCACCGCGGTCGCGGATCCGCGGGTGCAACTGGTCGGCTACGGCCCATCGGCGAGCACGATCGGCGCGAACCGTGCCGGGCGCTCTGCGGCGAAAGGTGTGCAGCGCGCGCTGCGGTCCGCGGAAGCGAGCATCACCAGCGGTTGAGCACCTCTTCGGCGAAGCCCTCGATGCCGTCGACGCGCACCTGCGTACCCGTGTCGTCGCGCACCCAACCCGACCAGACGCCGAACAGCTGATCCGTCCGGCTGGCGATGACCAGCGCGTTCGTGCGCGACCTCTTGTCGTAGAAGGGCGTGAACGTGAGGTCGGCCGTCGTACCGTGCACCCGCCAGGGGTGCATGAACTGTTCGGGGTCGTAGTCCCACACGAGTTCCTCGCTGATCTTCGACAGGCGTCCGTCGACGAGCAGCGCGTTCTCGGTCGCGCCGGAGCCATCGGTCCACTTCGCGCCGAGCTGCAACCCGATCGTGCGGCCGTCGACGGTGCCGCTGCCCGCCGCCCAGTTCCAATGCACCCTGTACGGCCAGCGCCCGCGTCCGTGATCGAGCACCGCCCAGCTGCCCACCGGCACGTCGTAGGCTGTGCCGTCGATCGCGACGGATCCGGTCGTCGGCCGCGCCACATCCTTCACCGTGTACTGGAACCTGCCGATGTCGTCTCCACGACGCCAGGGCACGACCACGCCGAGCGACTCGTGCTCGGGCGGCCGGGCGGCGAGCAGGTCGAACGACACCCGGGGAGCGGTGCCCCGCAGGCGCGTGCCGTCGAACACCTCGTCGACGTCGAGCGTGATCCGGCGGGTGCGGGCGTGCGCGGGGCCGTCTCCGAGTGACGCCGGCAGCGTCGCGGTGCGCGCACCGGGGGAGATCACCGTCGAGCCGATGTCCTCCCCGGTCGCACGGTCGAGCACCCAGACCTCGTGCAGCGCCAGGTAGTCGACGCACGACACGGTGAACGCGATGATGTGCGACGGCGTCATCACGTTCCAATACTCCCAGCGCTTGTTGCGCCCCCAATGGCCTCGGCCGGGGATGCCGGAGGTGTCGTGCAGAGGCATTCGAGACCAGCCGAGCGCATCGCGGTTCAGGGCTCCGTCGGGAGTCGTGAGCGAGACGGGCGCGGTGATCTCGCGCTCGATCAGCGGTGTGGGCATCGTCGTCCTGCTGTCGGGAGGGATGCCGTTCGGGTCGGCATCGTTGCCCCGAGTGTAGAGGACCCGGTGTCGCTGAACGAGGGGCACGGCGCGCAGATCCGTGCTCGGGAGGAGAACGATGCCTGGCTACGCTGAACATCATGCTCCGCATCGTGTTCCTCGCTGTCTGGCTGCTGCTCTCCGCCTGGCTCGTCATCTGGGTCGGCGAAGGGCTGTTCAGCGTGGATCAGCGTCACTCCATCCTCCCCTTCGCCGGTGAGGACACCCTCGGCGGCCCGATCATCATCGGCGTCGCGTGGGGCCTGCTGCTGACGTTCGGCGGGATGCTGTCGGGCCTGGCGCGTCGCAGGACCCCGCGTGGTGAGGCGCAGATCGGGGTCGGCACGATCGTCGAGGTCACCCGCACCGGGATGACGGTCAACGATGTGCCGCAGTACGACCTCTTCATCCGCGTGACCCCGAGCGCGGCCGATGACTTCATCGGGCAGCTCCGGACGCTCGTGCAGCCGACGGATCTCGCGACGCTCCAGGTGGGGCTTCCGGTCCCGGTGCGCTACAGCGTGACCGACCAGGACACGGTCGAGCTCGCGGACCTGAGCGACCCCGCCGTTCGAGACGCGATGCTGCAGTGGCGCATCGACCGTGGATTGATCGACCCCCGGCAGGTGCGAGCGCGCACCAGCGGGACGCAGGTGCCGGCGTCGGTGCTCGAGGTGCGGCCGACGGGCCGACGGCGCGAGGGGCAGAGCGAACTCGCGCTGCGCGTACTGATGGCACCCGAAGGGGCGGCGACCTGGGAGGCCGACACGACCGTGTTCGTCTACCCCCAGGCGATCCCGCATCTCCAGGTGGGAGCTCCCGTATGGGCGTTCTACCGCCGGGAGGACACGCAAACCGTCGCGGTAACCCTCGAGAAGGAGACGGCACGATGAATCCGGTGGACACGCTCGTGTGGCTCGTGAACTTCCCGGCCGCGCACGGCTACGCCATGGTCTTCATCGCGGGGTTCTCGATCCTCGGGCTGTTCGCGCTGTCGGCGCGGGGTGCGGTGCCGGGCGATTCGCTGCGGAGCATCCGGGAGCGGGAAGGTCTCCTGCACCCCACGGAACGTCCGCGAGGTCGGGTCTGGGCCGGCGTCGTCCGTATCGGTGCCCGCGTGCTGGCGCTCCTCATGCTGGGATCGCTCGTGATCGGGATCCTCAGCCTCACCGGAGTGCCCGTGACCCGCGCATACATCTACGACAACGGCCGCCCGACCACCGGGACCCTGGAGGGGGACTGGGTGACGTTCACGACCGCCGAGGGCGTCGAGTACACGCTGGAGAGCAACTTCTTCACGCCCGCCGTGTACCCGGACCGCGACGTCTACCTGACGAGCGGCGAGCCGGTGGTCGTCCGCTACCTGCCGAGCCATCCGCAGGCGTTCGTGATCGACAGCGACCAGACCCCGCGCTGAGGTCGGAGGGGGCGCGTAGGGTGAAGGTATGTCGCGCATCATCGTCTTCGGCGGCCATGGCCGCATCGCCCTTCTGCTCGCGCCGCTGCTCGTCGCTCGCGGCGATGAAGTCACCGGAGTGATCCGCAACCCGGAGCATGCCTCCGATGTCGAAGCGGCGGGGGCCGAGGCCCTCGTCGCGGATATCGAGAATCTCGACGTGGACGAGCTCGCCGAGATCATCCGGGGGCACGACGCGGTCGTGTGGTCGGCCGGTGCCGGCGGCGGATCCCCGGAGCGCACCTACGCGGTCGATCGCGATGCGGCGCAGCGTTCGATGGACGCGGCCGAGCGCGCGGGCGTCCGTCGCTACGTGATGGTGTCGTGGCTCGGTTCCACGGCCGATCATGGTGTCCCGGAGGGCGACTCCTTCTTCCCGTACGCGGATGCCAAGTGGGCGGCCGACGAGCATCTGCGCGGCAGCGGGTTGGAGGGCACGATCCTCGCTCCCGGCACACTCACGTTCGACGAGCCGACCGCGCGGATCCAGATCGATCCTGCGGGCAGCGGAGCCGTGGCACGGGCAGACGTCGCCGCGGTCATCGCCGCAGCGCTCCACGGGCCGTGCACCATCGGCCGCACGATCCGTTTCGGCAACGGCGACGCGGCCACCGCCGTGCCGATCACCGAGGCGCTCGGCTGCTGACGCGTCCACACCGCACAGGACCCGCCATGTCCCGATACCGTCGCTGGGCCGCAGGAGCACTGGCGGTCGTCGCGACGGCGGCACTGTGCGTCTCACCGGCAGCTGTCGCTGCGACCATCCCGTCGACGGCGGCCTCCCGCACTCCCGCCGCCGTCTCCCCGGTCGCGGAGCCGACCGGCCCGGCCGCGCATGCTACCGCTCTCGTCAAGGAGATGTCGGTGGCCGAGCAGGCCTCCGCTGTGGTCATGGGGCACGTGTCGGGAACGGATCCCGCCGCGCTCCGGGCATACATGAGCTCCGGTCTCGGTGGGTTCATCCTGATGGGGGCGAACATCCCCGACTCGGAGGCCGAACTGCAGGCCCTCACCGCCGCCATGACCATCGATCCCGCGTTGCCTCCGCTGATCGCGGTCGACCAGGAGGGCGGGATCGTTTCGCGTCTGCACGGCGATGAGTACGCGGCCTCCACCACGCTGAAGGGGCTCCCGGTCGACGAGACCTCCACGGCGTTCACGGCTCGAGGGTCGCTGGTGGCCCGTGCGGGGATCACGGTGAACTTCGGCACGGTGGCCGATTTCACGGCCGACTCGGGAACCTTCATCTACGGTCGCGCGCTCGGCACCGACCCCGCGAGCGCCGCGGATCGGGTGGCGGCGGCCACCACCGCACAGGAACAGTTCGTCGCTTCGACGCTCAAACATTTCCCCGGACACGGCGCCGCCCCCGGCGACTCGCATTCCGCGATCCCGAGCACGAGCATGGGACTCGACGAATGGCGCAACACTGAGGCTGTTCCGTTCGCGGCGGGGATCGATGCCGGAGCATCTCTCCTCATGTACGGGCACCTCGCCTACACGGCTGTCGATGCCGCGCCGGCTTCCCTCTCTGCCCAGTGGCATGAGATCGCCAGGGAGGAACTCGGCTTTGACGGGGTGGCGGTGACCGACGACCTCGGGATGCTGCTGTCGTCGGGGAATCCCGCCTACGCGGATCCAGTCGCGAACGGTGTCGCCGCGATCGCGGCCGGCAACGACCTGGTGCTGATGATCGCGGGCTCCGATGCGCAGACCGCGGGCAAGATGGCGGCCGGCATCGCCGCGGCGGTCGAGGCCGGCACGCTGCCGAAGGAACGGCTCGAAGAAGCGGCGACGCGAGTGCTCACGTTGCGTACTCAATTGTCCGCGGCGTCGGCGCGTTGGACGCTCTGTGCCGAGTGCGAACCGGCGGAGTGACGCTCAGGCTGCTTCTCGTGCGCCGTCGCCGAGCCACGCGTCCAACAGGGCAGCGCGCAGAGCGGCCCCGCGTTCGGCGAAGACGCGCTGCCGACGCACATACTCCGCCTTGCCCTCCGGCGTCTCGATGCGGACGGGGGTCACATCCCACGCGGAGAGATCGTACGGCGCGGCCTCCATGTCGAGCAGCCGGATGTCACGCGCCAGCTCGTACGAGTCGAGCAGGAGTTCGCCCGGGATGAGCGGTCCGAGCTTCGTCGCCCACTTGTAGAGATCCATCCCCGCGTGCAGACACCCCGGTTGCTCGAACAGCGGCTGGTCCTCGCGGCTCAGCGACGTGCGATTGCGCGGAACAGCCTCCGGGGTGAAGAACCGGAATGCGTCGAAGTGCGTGCAGCGCAGGTCGTGACTCTCGACGACCGCATCCGTGCCCGCCCGTCCCAGACGCAGCGGCACCGCGTGGCGGTGCTCGTCCGCCTGGTAGACCATCGCCCACTCGTGCAGCCCGAAGCAACCGAACTGGCCGGGGCGTGACGCCGTGCGGCGCAGCATCCGCTCGACGAGCGCGGCGAGGTCCCTCTTCTCCTGCGCGAAGGATCGGGGGTCGGGCATGGCGCTGCCCTCGGTCTCGCCCGGCGAATACCAGCGCCAGGAGAGGCGCTCCGGCGCATCCTGAAGCTCGACGTCCGCTCCCGGATGCCAGCGCCGAAGCTGCGCAGGCTTGTAGGAGTAATACGTGTGGAGGAAGTCCCACACGGGGTGCTTCTCTGATCGAGAGGCGCGCTCGCGATGCGCGGCCGTCAGGGCGTCTGCGCGCTCCTGATGCGCCCGCTCACGGGCGAGCCATTCGTCGCGGGGGATCGCCCTCTCCGCCACCGTGTGCATGTCTGCCCGTGTCTCTCGTCAGTGCAGGATGCCGGCTTCGCCGAGCAGGTCGCGGAGCCCGGCGCCGTCTTCGGCACTCACCCAGGGTGCCACGTCTTCGGAATGCGGCTCTCGGCCGGCACGACCGCCCGCGAGCACGGCTTCGGCGGGCAGCAGGCGCCGGATGGCGACACCGGCGACCGAATCGGGATGCTCGTCCATGAACTGCGAGTAGATGGATTCGTCGTGCTGGCCGTCGTCGCCGATCAGCAACCACTTCACGTCGGGGAACTCCGTCGCGAGCCGGCGCAGGTTGGTGAGCTTGTGCTCACGCCCGCTGCGGAACCAGCGCTCATGCGTCGGGCCCCAATCGGTCAGCAGCATCGACCCCGCCGGGAAGAGGTGACGACCGAGGAACCGCCAGAGGGTCGGCGCGACGTTCCAGGCGCCGGTGGACAGGTACACCATCGGCGCTCCGGGGTGCTGTCGCAGCAGCTGGTCGAGCAGCACGGCCATCCCGGGCACGGGTAGGCGGGCATGCTCATCGAGCACGAAGGAGTTCCAGAAGGCGATGAACGGACGGGGCAGGGCCGTGACCATCACGGTGTCGTCGACATCGGACACGACGCCGAACGTGGTGTCCTTCGCGACGATGAAGGCGCCGGCCTCGACGGGCTCCTGGCCCTCGACTGAGATCGTGAAGTTCTGCCAGCCGGGCTCGAGGTCGACGGCGATCTTCGCATCGACCACGCCACCGCGATCGGCGACCAGCTGATGCGTCGTCCCTCCGACGTGCACGGTCACCGCCGCGTACCCGACCGGGATCCCGACGAAGCTGCGCCAACCGCGCACGCTCGCCGGTTCGCCGTCGCGCGTACGACGCTGCGGGGGCACGATCAGCACTCGACCGACGACGCGCACCCAGCCGGGACCGCCGTAGCCGGGGAAGGGGAGGATCGTGGCGACACGGCCACGACGGCGCGCACGACCTTCACGCCAGACATGGAGGCGATGCTCGAGTCGGGCGAACCAGTGGATCCGGGGGGCTGGGGGAGCCGATGCCATTGACTCAGTCTTTCACGTCGGAGTCGACTGCCGACTCCGGGGCCTCCTGGTGGCGGGCTTCGAGCCGCTGCAGCAGCTTCTTGCCGAGGAACGCGAGGAGCAGGAACAGCGCGATGACGCCGACGAAGATGTAGCCCGCGAAGTGCACGCGATCGACGAGTTCGCGGAAGCTGCCGGCCGCGAGGGACGTCACGCTCACATACGCGGTGGCCCAGAGCACGCAGGCCGGAGCCGTCCAGGCCAGGAACTTGCGATAGGGGTACTCGCTCATGCCGACGGTGAGGGGGACGAGGGAGTGCAGCACCGGGAGGAAACGGGACAGGAAGATCGCGATGCCGCCGCGGCGCTCGAGATAGTTCTCGGCACGGACCCAGTTGTGCTCGCCGATCCTGCGGCCGAGCCACGACGCGCGGATGTGCGGGCCGAGCCAGCGTCCGAGCCAGAATCCGATGCTCTCGCCGATCAGTGCGCCGATCACGACGGCGACACCCATCGCGATGCCCTCCCATACGGTGGCGACGCCCATCGAGGCGATGATGACGATGGTGTCCCCGGGGACGATGAGGCCGATCAGGATGCTGGTCTCCAGCATGACGGCGATCCCCGCGACCAGCGTGCGCGTGATCGGATCGATCGACTGCACGGTGTCGAGGAGCCAGAGCAGGAGGTCGTCCACGTCATGAGAATACGGGAGTGGCCCGGTCCTAGGCTGGCAAGGTGCCCGAACAGCTGACCGCTCGACCCCTTCCCTCCTGGATGGATCCGTCGTCCGTGTTCGGGATGCTCGAAGCGCGCGGCGCCGATGTCTTCTGGCTCGACGCCGGAGCGGATGCCACAGAGGGCTGGAGCTTCGTCGGCACAGGGGAGCGGTCGTCCCTGCCGCGGGATGTGGCGCTGGATGCGGCGCCGAGCGATCCCACCTTTCCGCCCTTCTCCGGAGGGTGGGTCGGCTGGCTCGACTACGAGTCCGGCGCCGCCGCCGCCGGTGCGCCGGTGAATGGGCCTGTCGATGAGCCGGGCGGCTCCTGGCTGCGAGCGACACACGTCGTCGCGTTCGATCATGCCGCGCGGCGCGCCTGGGCACTCGGCGCCGACGACGAGCTCCCGTCGTGGGCGGCGGAGGTCTCCGGTGCCCCGCAGCCGCCGGACCACGCGGTCCCCTTGAAGGCCTCCGACGGTGCGGTCCGCATCGCCGAAGCGCGACACGATCCGCACGAGTACGCCGCGCTCATCGAACGCTGCCGCGACCTGATCCGCGCCGGCATCGCGTACCAGCTGTGCCTGACGACGCGGTTCACCGTGGCAGGGGCGCATGACGCCGTCGACGTCTACCGTCGCCTGAGAGCCGCGACGCCCGCGCATCACGGCGGATTCCTCCGCATCGGTGGCCGCGCGCTGCTGAGCGCCAGCCCCGAGCAGTTCCTCTACGTCGAGGCCGGTGTCATCTGCACCCGCCCCATCAAGGGCACCCGGCCCCGCAGTGCCGACCCGGAGGAGGATGCCGCGCTGGCCGCAGAACTCGCGGCGGATCGCAAGGAGCGCGCCGAGAACGTCATGATCGTCGATCTGATGCGCAACGACCTCTCCCGCGTGTGCGAGCCGGGGAGCATCCGCGTCGACGGACTGTGGGTGGTCGAGAGCTACCCGGCCGTGCACCAGCTCGTGAGCACCGTGAGCGGTGTCGCCGCGGCCGAGACGACCGTCGGTTCGCTGCTCGACGCGGCCTTTCCCGCCGGCAGCATGACGGGTGCGCCCAAGCTCTCCGCGATGACGAGACTGCAGGAGTTGGAAGGCGGACCGCGCGGCGTCTATGCCGGCTGCTTCGGGTACATCGGTGCGGACGGTGTGCTCGACCTCGCCATGGTCATCCGCAGCATCCTGATCGACGGCGAGCAGGCGGTGGTCGGCGCCGGAGGAGGGATCACCTGGGGGTCGGTGGCCGCATCCGAAGTCGCCGAAGTCGCGACCAAGGCGCGAGCGCCCCTCGCCGCGCTCGGTGCGGAAATGCCGGGGGTCTGGCGTTCCGATATCCTGAACTGATCCCGCTTTTTCCTTCAGATTGGTCGTGCGTTCGTTGTCTGAGAACCTGTCCACCGCTCCCGCCGATGACGAGACTCCGTCGGCGCACGCCATCCAGACGAAGTGGCAGAAGTACTGGGCGGAGAACGGCACGTTCCTCACCGGCGGCGAGGAAGACACCCGCCCGCGCAAGTACGTGCTCGGGATGTTCCCCTACCCGTCCGGCGACATGCACATGGGGCACGCCGAGAACTACGCGTACGTCGACATGGTGGCGCGGTTCTGGCGTCACCGCGGTCATAACGTGCTGAACCCGATCGGCTGGGACTCCTTCGGCCTGCCCGCGGAGAACGCGGCGATCAAGCGCGGCGCCGACCCTCGGGAGTGGACGTACGCCAACATCGATCAGCAGAAGCAGAGCCTGAAGGAGTTCGGCACCTCCTACGACTGGACGCGCGTCCTGCACACGTCCGACCCCGAGTACTACCGCTGGAACCAGTGGCTGTTCCTGAAGCTCTACGAGCGCGGGCTGGCCTATCGCAAGAAGAGCCCGGTCAACTGGTGTCCCAACGATCAGACAGTGCTGGCGAACGAGCAGGTCGTCGACGGTCGCTGCGAGCGCTGCGGTGCTGAGGTCATCAAGAAGAAGCTCACGCAGTGGTACTTCCGCATCACCGACTATGCCGACCGTCTGCTCGATGACCTGAACCAGCTCGAGGGCTTCTGGCCGCACAAGGTGCTGCAGATGCAGCGCAACTGGATCGGACGCTCGATCGGTGCGGACGTCGACTTCGTGATCGAGGGTCGCGAGGAGCCGGTCACCGTCTTCTCGACGCGCCCCGACACGCTGCACGGAGCGACGTTCTTCGTCGTCGCACCCGACTCCGACCTGGCATCCGAGCTGGCGGCCGATGCGCCGGACGAGGTGCGCCAGCGCTTCCGGACGTACCTGGAGCAGGTGCAGAAGGAGACCGACATCGCCCGGCAGTCCACGGACCGCCCGAAGACCGGCGTCTTCCTCGAGCGCTACGCGATCAACCCGGTCAACGGCGAGAAGCTGCCGGTGTGGGCGGCCGACTACGTCCTGGCCGATTACGGTCACGGCGCCGTCATGGCCGTGCCCGCCCATGATCAGCGCGACCTGGACTTCGCCCGCGCGTTCGACCTGCCGGTCAAGGTCGTCGTCGACACGACAGCTCCCGTCACGGGCGCGATGCCCGTGATCGAGGTCGACGAGGAAGGGGTGCCGATCGACACCGGCGCCGCTCTCGACGAGCAGAACCCCGCATCCACCGGCATCGCGTTGACCGGCGAAGGCCGCATGATCAACTCGGGTGCGCTGAACGGACTGTCCAAGCGCAACGCGATCGCGCGTGCGATCGAGCAGCTCGAGGCATCCGGCACCGGACGTGCCGCGAAGAACTACCGCCTGCGTGACTGGCTGATCTCGCGTCAGCGCTTCTGGGGCACTCCCATCCCGATGCTGCACACCGAGGACGGGGACATCATCCCGGTTCCCGAAGACCAGCTGCCGGTGAAGCTGCCCAGCGTGGAAGGTCTCGACCTCTCGCCCAAGGGCACCTCGCCGCTCGGGGCGGCGGAGCGCTGGGTGCGCACCACGGCCCCCGGGACCGGTGACCCCGTGCTGCGCGACACCGACACCATGGACACCTTCGTCGACAGCTCCTGGTACTTCCTGCGCTTCCTGTCGCCGAACAGCGATACCGTGGCGTTCGACCCGGCTCAGGCTGACCGGTGGGCTCCTGTCGACTCGTACATCGGTGGTGTCGAGCACGCCATCCTGCACCTGCTGTACGCGCGCTTCATCACGAAGGTGCTGTTCGACATGGGGCTGATCGACTTCACCGAGCCCTTCACGACGCTGATCAACCAGGGCATGGTGCTCCTCGACGGATCCAAGATGTCGAAGAGCAAGGGCAACCTGGTCGAGTTCTCGTCGAGCATGATCGACCCCGGTGCCGATGTCGTCCGCGTCGCTCTGGCCTTCGCGGGCCCGGTGGAGGATGACATCAACTGGGAGGACGTCTCCACGGCCGGTGCGCAGAAGTTCCTGGCCCGCGTGCTGCGGGTCGCCGGCGACGTCGCGAGTCCGGTCGACGTCGTGTTCGACGGCGGGAACCCCGCACTGCGCCGCGCGACGCACAAGCTGCTCGCTGAGGCCCCGGCTCTCGTGGAGCAGACGAAGTTCAACGTCCTGGTCGCCCGTCTCATGGAGCTGGTGAACATCACCCGCAAGACGATCGACGGTGCCGCCGGTGCCGCTGACCCCGCCGTGCGCGAGGCCGCCGAGACGATCGCCGTGATGCTCGACCTGTTCGCCCCGCACACCGCCGAAGAGGTGTGGGAGATCCTCGGGCACGAGCCCTCGGTCGGGCTGGTGCCCTGGCGATCGGCCGATCCCGCGCTGCTGGTCGAGGACACGATCACCGCGGTCGTGCAGGTGGGTGGCAAGGTCCGCGCACAGCTCGAGGTTTCGGCACGAATCGGCGAGTCCGAGCTCGAAGCGCTGGCTCGTGCGGACGAGCGGGTCATCCGTTCGATCGGCGACCGCGAGATCGTCAAGGTCGTCGTGCGCGCGCCCAAGATCGTCAGCATCGTCGTGAAGGGCTGATCGGCTCCCACCGCACGGACTGCATCCGGCCCCTGGCGCTCACTTCGGTGAGGCCAGGGGCCGTCGCCGTCATTCCTGAGGAGTCGTGGCGCGCGCACGGATAGCGCGCAAGACCGCCTCGACGCCGATGACCACCAGAAGTGGGACGGCCACGCCGAGGATCGCTCCGAGGGCGATGTCGTGGACGTAGTGGACGCCCTGCGCGACGCGCCCGACGGCGACGACGGAGGCGAGCGCGATCGCCGACCAGGTGAGCCACGACCGTCCGACGGCGATGGCGATCACTGCGGCGGCGCCGAATGCGAGGGTCGCGTGGTTCGAGGGCAGCGACCAGTCTCCAGGCGGCGGGCACTCACCAGCGATCTGCCAGACCGAGCACGGACGCGCCTGGGCGAAGAGCAGCTTTCCGCCCTCGCTCAAGAGGTAGGCGAGGACCACTCCGACGGCGGAGGCGGCGATGTGCACGCGTCGTTCCTTCCGGCTCCACCAGACGCGAGCCATGACCACGGCCGTGGCGGCGGCGAGCAGGAGGAGCCCTGCTTCGGAGATCAGCTCGACCGCGGGGACGGCTGACCCTGCGGCGCTGAGCCACCGGGTGCCGACCACGCTGAGGCTCCCCGGCAGCGGGACGATCAGCAGGAGGGCGGCGAGGGCTGACGCGATGCCCAAGGGCAGGACGGAACGCGCGGACAGACGAGAGGTGGGCATGCCTTCGACGCTACGGACAGTGGGCTCCCGTGAGCATCGGTCGGGGGATGTACCCGCGTCAGTCGTGCGACGGAGATGAGCGGATCGGTGCTCCTCTGCACCATCTGCGCCCGACGATGGTTGTCCACGGCTCGGGTGTGCCGGGCGTGGGGAGTCTGCTGAGCATGTCTAGCGTGGCCGGATGGCATCCCCGCAGGCACCACCTCCGCCGCGGCGTCGACTGCGTCTGAGCATCGGTGCCGGGGTGGTTCTCGCCCTCGTGGTGCTGTCTGCCGCTGTCGGCCTCGGCATCCTCCGCGGCCAGGCCGCGCCGACCGCATCCGTGCCGTTTACGGATGCCACGACGACCGCCGGCCCGTCCGGTGAGCTGTACGTGCACGTCCTGGGCTCGGTCGCCCGTCCCGGCATCTACGTTCTCGACCTCGATGCCCGCCTCGTCGACGCGCTGGCAGCGGCCGGGGGAGCCACCGATGATGCCGACCTGGCGGCGGTCAACCTCGCGAGGCTGCTCGAAGACGGCGAGCAGATCGTCGTCCCGGCCGTGGGCGCGGCGACCGATGCACCGGAAGCGGGGCCGCCGGGTGACGACCGCGTCGACCTCAACACCGCGGATCAGGCCGCCCTGGAGACGCTGCCGCGCATCGGTCCGGCGCTGGCGGAGCGGATCATCGCCTGGCGCGACGAGAACGGGCGCTTCGGATCCGTCGACGACCTGCTTGCGGTTCCCGGCATCGGGGAGAAGCTGCTCGCCGGCCTGCGCGACGGGGTCAGGGTGTGAAGGCCCGCGACCTCCGTCTCCTCCCTCTCGCGCTGGCTGTCTGGGGCATCGCCCTGCTCTGCGTATTGATTCCCGAGGCGGCCTGGTGGTGCGCGGCGGTCGGCGGTCTCGTGGCGATTCTGGTGCTGATGCTGCTCGTCCGGCGCCCGCGAACCTGGGTCTCGCGCCTGACCGGCGGTCTGGCCGTCGTGCTTCTCGCAGCCGCCGCAGCCACGGCCTTGACGGTCGGGTTCGCCCTCCCCGCACGGGAGCAGGCGATGTCGTGGAACGGTCGCGTGGTCGAGGTGACGGGGGAGATCACGTCCTCGGCGTCGGTCGGTCGCGACGGGCGGCTGTGGTTCGAGGCCTCGACCTCCACGCTCGGACCGCCGGGGCGCGCGAGCGGGTCGTCGGCACCGGTGCGCATCGGAGTAGACCCGACTGACGGGTTCGACCTCGGCGCGCGCATCCGAGCCGTCGGCGAGGCCTCAGCCACCGATGCGGGCGAGCGATCGGCGCTTGTCGTCTTCGCGAACGATGCCGAGGTCGTCGAGCCCGCCTCCGGAGTGTTCGGCGTCGCGGCCGCCCTCAAGCACGCCTTCGTCGAGCGTTCATCGCTGCTTCCCGAGCCCGGCGCCGGCCTTCTGCCGGGCCTCGCCGTGGGGGATACCCGGGCGGTGTCGATCGAGCTGAATGACGACATGCGCACGAGCGGTCTCAGTCACCTCACCGCGGTGAGCGGGGCGAACTGTGCGATCGTCGTCGGCGGGATCTTCTGGCTCGCCGCCCTGTGCGGTGCGGGGCGCGCGCTGCGGGTCGTCCTCGCGGTCGTGGGGCTGGCGGGCTTCGTCGTCCTCGTCACACCGGAGCCGAGCGTGATCCGTGCGGCGGTCATGGCGGCCGTCGGGATGCTCACCCTACTTCTGGGCAAACCGAGTGCCGGAGCCGGCATGCTCTCGCTGTGCGCGGCGGGCATCCTCCTCGTCGACCCCTGGCTGGCCGCCACGCCGGGATTCGCACTCTCGGTCGCGGCCTCCGGAGCCTTGATCCTGCTCGCGCCTCCACTCGCGCGGGGGTTCGGCCGGATCATGCCCGGACCGGTGGCTCTGGCTCTCGCGGTCCCTTTCGCCGCACAGCTGGCCTGCGGCCCGATCATCGCCCTGTTCGCCGAGCAGCAGTCGCTCATCGGCATCGCCGCGAACATCATCGCGGCGCCCGCGGCCCCGGTCGCCACCGTGGTCGGTCTGCTGGCTTGTCTGGCCGCTCCGCTGCCGGGTCTCGCTGATCTGCTGGCGTCGTCGGCCTGGCTGCCGGCCGCATGGATCGCGACGACGGCGACGACGACCGCTCGCCTGCCGGGCGCACAGTTGTTGCTGCCCGCAGGGATCGGTAGCGCACTGCTCGTGGCTCTCGTGAGCGCATGTATCGCGGTCGTCGTCATCAGGTCCGGCCCCCAGAGCAGGGGAGCTGCGACCGGGCGTGGAGGACTCATCGTGCAGCGAGCCGCAGCCGCGGTTCTGATCGTCGTACTCTCGCTCGCCGGCGCCCGTGTGGTCCTCGACGGACCGCTCGCCACGGCGACGACGCCGGAGGGGTGGGCGATCGCCGCGTGCGATGTCGGACAGGGCGATGCGCTGCTCGTGCGCTCGGCGACGAGAGTGGCGCTGATCGACACGGGGCCGGCCCCGGAGCCACTGGCGGCATGTCTGCGGTCTCTCGGCATCGGGCACATCGACCTGCTCGTCCTCACGCACTTCGACCTCGACCATGTCGGCGGTGTCGCCGCGGTGCAGGGACGGGTGGGCGCGGTCCTCCACGGGCCGGCGCTCGAGGAGGACGAACGACGTCTCCTCGCCGACCTCGCCGCCTCGGGTGCACAGGTCGACGAGGCGTGGGCAGGCCAACGCGGCGACCTCGGCGATGCCGCGTGGCGAGTGCTGTGGCCGGTGCGGGGTTCGGCCGCCTTTCCGGCGGGCAACGACGCGAGCGTGGTGATGGAGTTCGATGGGGGAGGAGTGCCCCGGTCGCTCTACCTCGGCGACCTCTCGGCGGCACCCCAGCGGATGCTGCTCCGCACGGCTCGGCTGGGTCACTACGACGTCGTCAAAGTCGCCCATCACGGCAGCGCGGACCAGGATGCGGGTCTCTATGAGGCCGTGCAGGCTCGCGTGGCGCTGTTCAGCGTGGGAGCGGACAACGACTACGGCCACCCGCGCATCGAGACGCTCGACCTCGTCTCAACGGTCGGGGCGCGGGCGCTGCGCACCGATCGGCAGGGACGCATCCTCCTCGGCACCGGCGACAGCGAGCTGCAGGTGTGGACTGAGAAGGTTGCACCATGAACGAGCGGGCAGCGGTGTCGGCGACCGCCGGTAGTCTGGATCCATGGCAGCTTCGCGTCCCCCTTCCCGCGGTGGTGCGAAACCCACGAAGGTCCCCCAGGTCTCCTGGCGAGAGCCTCGTCCCGCTCCGCTCGTGCTCGTCTCCGGGCCGGAAGAGGTCTGCGCAGAGCGCGCGATCGCCGGCGTCCGCGACTATCTCCGCGCCGAAGACCCCGCTCTCGAGGTCAGCGATGTGCGGGCCGACGACTACGCGCCGGGAACGCTCCTGGCCCTCACCTCCCCGTCCCTCTTCGGCGAACCGCGCCTGGTGCGCGTCTCCGGCGTGGAGAAGTGCTCCGACGCCTTCATCCAGGAGGCGGTGTCGTACCTCGATAACCCGCAGGAGGGTGCGACCGTCATCCTCCGGCACACGGGCGCGAGCGTGCGCGGCAAGAAGCTGCTCGATGCGGTCCGTGCCGGCACCGGCGGAGGCATCGAGATCGCCTGCCCCGCGATCAAGCGCGACGGCGACCGGGTCGACTTCGCCGCCGGAGAGTTCCGTACGGCCAAGAAGCGCATCGCGCCGGCGGCGTTGCGCGCGCTGGTCTCCGCGTTCGCCGATGACCTCACCGAGCTGGCGGCGGCCTGCCAGCAGCTGATCGGAGACGTCGAGGGCGACATTTCCGAAGAAGTCGTCACCAAGTACTACGGCGGGCGCGTCGAGGTGTCGGCATTCGTCGTGGCCGACACCGCGATCGCCGGCCGCTACGGTGAGGCGCTGGTCGCGCTCCGCCACGCGCTGTCGTCCGGTGCCGATCCGGTGCCGATGGTCGCGGCCTTCGCAATGAAGCTCCGCACCATGGCGCGGGTCGCCGGAAACCGCGAACCGAGCCGCCAGCTCGCCCAGCGCCTGGGTATGAAGGACTGGCAGGTCGATCGTGCCCGCCGTGACCTCGCCGGGTGGAACGAGCGTTCGCTCGGAATGGCGATCCAGGCCACAGCGCGCGCCGACGGTGAGGTCAAGGGTGCCGCCCGCGATCCGATCTTCGCGCTCGAGCGCATGGTCACGGTGATCGCCACTCGTCGACCGTTCGGCGAGGAGTAGTCGCGTCCTCACGCCGCGGAATCCGCCGAAGAACGAAGAAGGCCCGCCCCGAAAACGGGACGGGCCTTTCTCAGAAGCTTCAGCTCAGAGAGAAGCGACCTGCTTGGCGAGAGCCGACTTGCGGTTCGACGCCTGGTTCTTGTGCAGGACACCCTTGCTGACGGCCTTGTCGAGCTTGACGGCGGCCTTCTTCAGGCCGGCCTCGGCCGCGGCCTTGTCGCCGGCGGTGACTGCCGTGCGAGTCGTGCGGATGACCGTCTTGAGCTCGCTCTTCACGGCCTTGTTACGCTCGCGCGCCTTCTCGTTGGTCTTGTTGCGCTTGATCTGCGACTTGATGTTTGCCACGTGTGGACGCTTTCTGTACAGGAGTGTTCGGAATGCCGGCAGCAGAAGAGGGCTGCTGCACGGCGGTCGTGAGGGAAGAACCCACACGCAAGCCAAGAGTCGAGTCTACCAGCAGAGGGGGTGCTGACGCGAAACGGCCGACGGATTGCGAAACTCCGTCGCGGATCTCATGGTACTGGGTGCAGAATCATCACTATCCCGACACCGCTGTCAAGGAGCCATATGACCCCCGAACGCGTTCCTCCGTCCGTGCCCGCAGGCCTTCGCTGGTCCGCCGCGACCTCCGCCTTCCAGATCGAGGGATCGCGTCCGACGGGAAGTACGGGACGCTCCATCTGGGACGACTTCCTCGAGAGGCCCGGCGCGATCATCGACGGATCGACGGCGGACCCGGCATGCGACAGCTATCGGCATCCCGAGGCCGACGTGGCCCTCGCGGCCGGGTTGGGGCTCGACCGCTATCGGTTCTCCATCCCGTGGGCGCGCGTGCAGCCGGACGGCAGAGGTGACGGTGACAAGACCACCCTCGACCACTACTCGCGGCTGGTCGACCTTCTGCTGGAGGCGGGGGTCGCTCCGTTCCCGACCCTCTTCCACTGGGAGATGCCGAGTGCGGTCGAGGCCGACGGCGGCTGGCTCGAGCGTGACACCGCCGAGCGCTTCGCCGACTACGTGACGATCGTGGCCGACCGCCTCGGTGATCGCGTGCGGCAGTGGTACACCCTGAACGAGCCGGCCATGACGACGTTGCAGGGATACGCGGTCGGCGCACTCGCGCCGGGGAGACAGCTGCTCTTCGGCGCGCTGCCCACCGCCCACCACCAGCTGCTCGCCCATGCCCGCGCCGCCTCCGTGCTGCGGGAGCGAGGCGCCTCCGCCGTCGGGCTCGCGAACAACCACACGTGGGTGCTTCCGCTGCATGACACGGCCGCCGACCACGAGGCGGCCGGCCTCTATGATCTGATCCACAATCGGGTCTTCAGCGAGCCGCTCCTCACCGGCGCCTACCCGGACCTGGAGTCGCTGGGCCTCCCGCCGATGCCGGTGCGCGACGGGGACCTCGAGGAGATCGGCGGCTCGATCGACTTCTACGGCATCAACTTCTACAACCCCACGACCGTGACGGCACCAGAGGAGGGGAGTCCCATCCCCTTCGACATCGTGCCCACTCCCGGCGCTCCCGTCACCGGCTTCGGCCCCGAATGGCCGATCGTGCCCGGAGCGCTCCGCGACCTCCTGGTCGACCTGCATGCGCGGCACCCCCGTCTTCCCCCGGTCATCATCGGTGAGAACGGGGCTTCGTTCCCGGAACCGACGCGTTCCGGCCACGTCGATGACACGGACCGGATCGCGTATCTGGCCGGGCACCTCGCCGCCGTCGGGGAAGCGATGGCAGCCGGAGTCCCAGTGGAGGAGTACACGGTGTGGTCACTGCTCGACAACTGGGAGTGGGCCGACGGCTACACCCAACGGTTCGGGCTCGTCCACGTCGACTTCGAGACGGGGGAGCGGACACCCAAGGCCTCCTACGACTGGTATCGCGACGTCATCGCGAGTTCGCGCGCGGCGACAGCGACGGCGGTGGCGAGATGACCGAGGTCGCCGGCACCCGCACGGTTCGAGCGGGAGCACGATGGATGTCGCTGTTCACGCTGGCGTGGCTCGCGATCTGGACCGTGCAGCTCACGCCGGTGCAGCTGCTTCTTCCCCTGCAGCTGGACACACCGGAAGACGACTGGATCCGCGGTGTCGTCTCCTCCGGTCTGGTGCTCGGAATCGGCGGGCTCGCCGGCATCATCGCCGGTCCTGCGGCCGGAGCGCTCTCCGACCGCGCAGCTGCGGGGCGCCACCGCCGCCGTCCGTGGGCGCTCGGCGGCGTTCTGTTCACCGCGGTCTGCCTCGTCCTGACCGGATACGCCGAGGGCCCATGGGCGGTCGGCGCCGGATGGGTGGGCGTGTCGATCGGCGTCGCGGTCTCGTCCGCCGCCTTCACCGCTCTCATCGCCGACCAGCTGCCGTCGACGCAGCGCGGTGCGGCATCGGCGGCGGTCGGTTCCAGTCAGGCCGTCGGCATCGTGCTCGGCGTCGGCCTGGTCGTTCTCCTCGGACTCGGCATCCGCGAAGGCTACCTGCTGCTCGCCGGAGTGATCGCCGTCGTCGGATCGGCCGTCGCCTTGCTCCTGCCCGACCCGCCGAGCGTCGAGGCGATGCGACCGAAGCCGGTGGGGCGTCGCCGGCTGGCCTCTCTGCGCGATCGGGATTTCGCCTGGATGCTCTCCGGTCGCCTGGTGACGAACATCGGCAATGCGCTCGGGACGGCCCTGTTCCTGTTCTTCCTGCTGCACGGGCTCGGCCAGCCGAGTGCGGTCGCCCAGGACAACCTCCTGCTGCTCATCGTCGTGTACACCGTGTTCGTGGTGATCGCCTCGGTGGTCACCGGCATCGTCTCCGACCGCACGGGGAACCGGCGCACGCTCGCGGTCGCCGCGACGGTGGTGCAGGCGGCATCCGGTGTCGCGATCGCGCTCGTGCCGACGTTCGAGATGACGATGGTGGCCGCGGCTCTGATGGGCCTCGGCTACGGCGCCTTCTCGACGGTGGGGCTCGCTTTCGCCGCCGATCTGCTGCCGGATGAACAGGACCACGCGCGCGACCTCGGGATCGTGAACGTCACGGCCGCCCTCGGCCAGCTGATCGGACCGGTGCTCGGGGCTGCGCTGGTCGCCCTGGTCGGCGGGTTCTGGCTGGTGTTCGTCGCGGCGGCCGTGCTGTCGCTGGTGGGGGGACTCCTCACCGCGTTCGCCCGAGAGCCGAAGCGCTCATGAGCGCGATGCGTCCTTCTCCACCGTCGCGATCGCGAGCTGCAGCACCGCGTTGAAGATCCGCGGTCTCATCGCCGTGACCAGATGGGTCGTTCGAGGGACGACGATCAGTTCGGCGTGCGGGGCGAGACGACGGAAGAGCGTCTCGTTCAGGCGCAGCTGGTCGTACTGACCGTTCACGAACCAGAGGGGGATTGTGATGCGGGGGACCGCGGCGGCGACGTCGAGGGCCGCGAGACTGCGGAGCGCGGCATCCTGTGTGTCGAGTGCGTAGCCGCCCGCGGCGAAGTCCGACCGCGTCTCGGCGGGGATGGTGGCCTCGAGCATGCGCGCGGTGAGCCACATGCCGCGGTCGGGGAGCGAGTCGACGGCCCTCGCGAACAGCCGATAGGCCCGCAGACCTGCGCCGTGGGGGAGCGAGGTGCACGCTGCCGCGACGAGACCGGCGACGGGTGGCGTCTGCGCTCCGCCGACGTACGCGAGGCAGAGGAGCCCACCCATCGAGTGCCCGACGAGCACGACGGGCCCCTTCTGCGCCGCGGCGCGAACCGCGGCATCGATCGTGTGCAGCGCCTCATGCAGCGTGAAGTCCTCGCTCATCCGGGTGCCGTGTCCCGGCAGGTCGACGGCCGTGGCGGCGTATCCGCGCGCCTCGAGATAGGCGAGCTGCGCGCGCCACATGGTGGCAGACGTGCGGATGCCGTGCACGAGGACGATCTGTGCGCTCACGCGTTCAGCTTAGGATCTCGGCGTCTGTGCCGAGACCCCGCGTCACAACAGCAGGCCGGCGGCCGTGACGCCGAGAGCCACGGCGAGGGCGAGAGCGAGGAGAGGCAGCCACGCGAAACCTACGGTTCGTGATGACGTACCCGTCGGCGCTCGCCCGACGTCATCACGCGCCCGGTCGATCGCCTCCACGACACCGACGAAGGCGCGGGAACGGTGCGTCGTCGACGCATCGGCTTCTCGGTCCCGGCGCGGTTGGACGGTGGGCGAACCCCACGCGCGGATAGTGGTGCCGTCGGTCAACTCGACGACCAGCTGATACCGCACGTGGAGCTCGGCCACCTCCTGCCACGGGATCGTGTGCGTGCGGACGACGTTGACCACGGTGAGCGTGGGCGGCGCGACGATCAGGCACGGCCGGATCAGCAGCATCCAGCACACCAGCAGCACCGCGCCCATCCAGGGCAGGGAGAGGAGCACGATCGCCCACTCCGCGCGCACGGTCGCATCGATGAGCAGGTAGGCGAAGAGCGCCGCCAGAACGCCGCTGATCCACCAGCCCGATGCGCCGCGGATGACGATGCGGTCAGTGCTGCGCCCGCTCACGCCGTCACCACGGATCACGCGGTCTGCAGGATGTCCTGCTCCGCCCAGTGGCAGGAGACGTCGCGTCCCTCCACGGGGCGCAGCTCGGGAGAGACGGTCTCGCATTGGGCCTGCTGTTCCGGAGGCAGGATCGCGTAGAGCGGGCACCGCGAGCGGAACGCGCACCCCGTGATCGACTCGGTCGGCGAAGGGAGGTCTCCGGAGAGGAGGATGCGCTCGCGCGTCCGCTCGATCTGCGGGTCGGGGATCGGCACGGCCGACAGCAGCGCGCGCGTGTACGGGTGGCGCGGGTTGCTGAAGATCGCGTCGACGTCGCCGTACTCGATGATGCGCCCGAGGTACATCACGGCGACGTCATCGGCGATGTGGTGCACCACGGCGAGGTCGTGGGCGACGAACAGGTAGGAGAGTCCCAGTTGCTGCTTCAGATCCTCGAGCAGGTTGATCACGCCGGCCTGCACCGAGACGTCGAGCGCGGAAACCGGCTCGTCGAGGACGAGGATCTTCGGTTCGACGACGAGCGCACGGGCGATTCCGATGCGCTGGCGCTGACCTCCGGAGAACTCGTGCGGGTAGCGACGGGCATAGCTCGGCTCGAGACCGACGAGCTCGAGCATCCGGCGCACGCGGCGCGAGATCTCCTTCGCCGGGACGTCGTGCACGGTGAGCGGTTCGCCGATGAGTTCTTCGACGGTCATACGCGGGTCGAGCGAGGCCGCCGGGTCCTGGAACACGATCTGGATGTCGGTCCGGAGCGCGCGACGCTGTGAAGCGGAGAGCGTGGCCGTGTCGATGCCGTTGACGGAGACGCGCCCCGACTGCGGCTGGGCGAGCTCCATGACCTCCATGACGGTGGTCGACTTTCCGCAGCCCGATTCTCCGACCAGGCCGAGGGTCTTGCCGCCGTCCAGCTCGAAGCTGACGCCGTCGACCGCGCGGACGGTGCCGATCCGGCGGCGGAAGACGGTGCCCTTGGTGAGCGGGTAGTGCCGCTTCAGGTCCTCGACCTTGAGCACGGTGCCGCGGGTCTCGACCTCGCGGACGACCTCTTCGACAGGGGCTGGCGGGGAGAAGACCTCGTCGCGGGGGAGCCGGCCGTCGACGATCTCTTCCGAGCGGATGCACGCCGCGGACTGCAGCGGTGCGACGGGGACGAGATCGGGCTCGATGTCGTGGCACGCCGAGATCACGGCGGGGCAGCGATCGGCGAACGGGCAGCCGGTGGGCACCTCGGTCAGCAGCGGCGGACGTCCCTCGAGCGGGACGAGACGTTCGGAGGGCCCGTTGGCGATGCTGGGCATCGAGCGCAGGAGTCCGATCGTGTACGGCATCGCCGGACGTGCGAACAGTTCGTCGACCGGTGCTGTCTCCACGATGCGGCCCGCGTACATCACGGCCACGCGATCGGCGTTGCCGGCGACGACGCCGAGATCATGCGTGATCAGTACCACGGCGGCGCCGGTGATGTCCTTCGCCTTCTGAAGCACATCCAGGATCTGGGCCTGGATGGTGACATCCAGTGCCGTGGTCGGCTCGTCCGCGATGATCAGCTTCGGATCGTTCGCGATGGCGATCGCGATCATCGCGCGCTGGCGCATGCCGCCCGAGAACTCGTGCGGGAACGATTTCACCCGTCGGCGGGGCTCCGGGATGCCCACGATGTCGAGCAGCTCGACCGCTCGGGCCTCCAGAGCCTGGTTGCTGAGTCCGGGCTGGTGGAGCTTGAGGCCCTCGATGATCTGCTGGCCGATCGTGTAGACCGGGGTCAGCGCCGAGAGCGGGTCCTGGAAGATCATCGCGATGTCGGAACCGCGCAGCTTCGACAGCTGCCGGTCGGTGGAGCCGAGGAGCTCGGTGCCGTCGTACGTGATGGAGCCCGAGACGTTGGCGGTGCTCGGGAGGAGGCCCATGACCGCCATCGACGACACGGACTTTCCCGAGCCGGATTCTCCCACGATCGCCAGGAACTCTCCCCGGTTGACCTCGTAGTTGACGCCACGCACCGCGTGGACGGTGCGGGCCTTCGTCTCGAAGGTGACGTTGAGGTCGCGGACGCGAAGCAGGGGTTCAGGCACGGTTGTTCTCCGAGGTCGGGTCGACGGCGTCACGCAGGGCATCTCCGAGCAGACTCGACGCGAGCACGGTGGCGACGAGGATGATCGCCGGCGGGATGAAGAGCCAGGGGCGGGTGGTCGCCGCGGCGCTTCCGGCGGCGAGCAGCGTGCCGAGTGACACATCGGGCGGCTGAATGCCGAAGCCGAAGTAGCTGAGTGTTGTCTCGGCGAGGATCGCGGCGCCGACACCCAGCGTCGCGTCGATGATCAGCAGCGATGCCACGTTGGGGATGATGTGGCGGCGGATGATCGTGAAACCGCCGACGCCCATGAAACGGGCTGCCTTGACATAGTCACGCTCGCGCAGCGACATGGTCTGACCGCGGATGACTCTCGCGAGCACCATCCACCCGAAGAGGGGGAGGAACACGACGAGCGCGACCCAGGCCAGGTCCTTGAAGAGCGGGCTCAGCAGGACCAGGATGTAGAAGCTCGGCAGCACGAGGAGCAGGTCGATGATCCAGACGATCACCCGGTCCCACACGCCGCCGACATACCCGGCGATCGCGCCGACGAGCCCGGCGATGATCGCGGTGACCGGACCGACGATGAGGCCGATGAGCAGCGACTTCTGCAGGCCGGCCATCGACTGGGCGAAGATGTCCTGCCCGATCGTGTCGGTGCCGAACCAGTGGTCGAGGCTCGGACCCTTGTTGAATGACAGGTAGTCCTGATCGGTCGCGGACCACGGGTAGAGCAGCGGGCCGACGTACGCCAGCAGGAACATCAGCACGAGCACGCCGGCGCCGATCCAGGCGCGCTTGGTCGAGAACGTGCGGACCAGGATCAGCCGCCACCGGGGGATCGAAGGAGACTCCTCGTTCTCCGGCTCGAGCGGCGGAGCGTCGAGCTGTGTGGGATCGAGCGTCATGTCACATCCTCACTCGGGGGTCGAGGGCCGCGTAGAGGACGTCGGCCAGCGTGCCCGCGATGAGCACCAGGATCGCGGCGAACAGGATGGACCCGGTCGCGGCGTTGATGTCGTTGTTCGACACGGAGTCGATGAGGTATTCGCCCATGCCGTGCCAGCTGAAGATCTTCTCGGTCACCGCCGCGCCAGCCAGGATGGTGCCGAACGAGTAGGCGAAGAAGGTCGACATGGGGATCAGGGCGACGCGCACGCCGTGACGCATGATGGCGGATCCGCGGGTGCGTCCCTTCGCACGTGCCGTCCGGATGAAGTCCGAGGAGAGCACATCGAGCATCGCGCTGCGCTGATACCGGGAGTAGGAGGCTGCCGCGGTCACGGTGAGCGCGATCGTGGGCAGCAGCAGATGCGCTATTCGATCGCCTATGACGGGCCAGAACCCGGTGACCCCGACGCTGTACTCGCCGGTGAAGTTGATGAGCTGCTGGCCGGACGCGTTGTTGACCCAGGTCGCGCCGATCATGAGGAGGACCGCGATCACGAAGATCGGCGTCGCGAGCACGGTGAACGACGCGTAGGTGATGATCTGATCGCTCGCGCGGTACTGCCGGATGGCTCCCCACACGCCGAGCAGGATGCCGAAGACCGCGCCCAGGATGGTGCCGATGATGAGCAGTCGCAGGCTGGTGCCGGCACGTTCGATGATGTCGGCCGTGACCTCGGTGCTGCGCGTCGAGATTCCGAGGGAGCCGGTCGTCACGAACTGGACGAGCCAGTCCCACATGCGCTGAAGCAGAGAGACGTCGGGATTGACGCCCATCTTGTCGAGCGCCGCGTCGATGCTGGACTGCGGGACCGGGGGATTCTTGCCGAGGAACCGTGCCGCCGGCTGAAGAGTGGTGGAGACGAGCGCGTAACCGGCCAGGGTGGCGATGACGGTGAGGATGAGATAGTTCACCAATCGCTTGGCGATGAATCCGATCATGGAGCTCCTTCGGCGCGGGATCGCCGCGCACCCGACATCTGTTGCGGCCTCGCTACTCTAGGCACCCGAGTCCCGCTTTCCAAAACTCCGGCATATCCTCTTCGATCGCCGGCAGGCTCCCTATGGTGCCACGTTCATGGTGATCGGGCCGACGCGACGCGGTGTCAGCGCGGACGCGACCCCGTTTCAGTCGTGCGACCATGTGACTTCAACGACAACTAGGTAACGATCCGGACAACACGTGCCTGACATGCCGGTGTACGGGGCGATCATCGATGATGTTGCTCCATAGCCGGTCGCTGTCTTCGGTACCGGCTCGGACGAGTCCTGTGCAGTCTGCACGAAACGATAGAAGGGGGAGATCGATGAAGTCGAACTCCAAGAAATGGGCGGGTCTCGCCGGGATCGCCGCGGTCGCGCTGGCGCTCTCTGCGTGCGCGCCCGCCACGAACGGCGGAAACGAGGGGGACGGCGGTTCCTCGCCCGAGGCGCTTCCCGCGACCGGCTGGGTCGCCGCTGACCGCGACGCCATCAAGGACGGCGGCACGCTGAACCTGCCGCTCGACGAGACGCCGGCCAACTGGAACCTCTACAACCTCGATGCCGGCACCGTCGACGACAACACGATCTCGAGCCTGTTCACCCCCGGCTTCGTGGTCATCAACGAGGACGGCGGCTGGGAAGCCGACCCGAACTTCGCCACGTCGGTCGAGCTGAAGAGCGAGGACCCTCAGGTCGTCGAGGTCAAGGTCAACCCTGACGCCGTCTGGTCCGATGGCACCCCCATCGGTGTGCAGGACTTCCAGGGCCAGTTCAATGCGCTCAACGGCAAGACCGAGGCATACGCCCCGACGTCCACCAACGTCTGGTCCGACGTCGCCTCCGTCGAGGCCGGCGAGAACGACCAGGACGTGCTGATCACGTTCGCGAACAAGAACGCCGACTGGCCTTCCATCCTCGGCACCGGCACGATCTACCCCCGCTGGCTCACGGCGACGCCGGAGAGCTTCAACACGGCATGGGCGAACGGCCCGTTCGCTGCTGACGGCTCGACGTACGTCTCGGGCGGTCCGTTCATCGTGAGCAAGTTCGACGCGACCGGCAAGACGATCACGTTCGAGCCGAACCCGAAGTGGTGGGGCGACAAGCCGAAGCTCGACACGATCAACTACAAGGCGACAGACCGCTCGACCGTCGGACAGGCGTTCGCCAACAAGGAGTTCGACGCCATTCCGATCAACTCCAGCGTCGACACGCTCGAGTCCGCGAAGGCACGCTCCGACTCCGAGATCCTGAACTCGAAGGGTGTCACGTACAGCCACGTCACGCTCAACGGCACCGCCGGCGTGTTCGAAGACGTCGCCGTCCGTCAGGCCTTCGCGAAGTCGCTCGACCGCCAGATCATGGCTCAGGCAGTCATCGAGCCGCTGGGCGTCGAGCCCGAGGTCCTCAACAACCTCATCTTCCTCAACGGTCAGAACGGCTACGAAGACGACGGCGCGGACATCGCGTTCGACGTCGACGCCGCGAAGAAGCAGCTGGAAGACGCCGGCTGGGTCGAGGGCGACAAGGGCATCCGCGAGAAGGACGGCACCAAGCTGACCGTTCGCCTCGTGATCCCCTCGGAGACCCCGAACTCGGCGATCCTCTCGCAGCAGATCCAGCCGATGGCCGCCAAGGCGGGCTTCGACGTCAAGATCGACACCGTCCCGTCGGCGGACTTCTTCACGAAGTACATCACGACGGAGACGCGTGACTTCGAGGCGACGATCTTCGCGTGGCAGGGTACGCCGTTCCCGATCTCCTCGACGGAGTCGATCTTCAGCCCGGCAGACTCGGGTCAGAACTTCCCCGGCGTCGCGGATGAGCGTCTGGACGGTCTGTGGACGAAGGCCAACGCCGAGCTCGACCCCGAGGCACGTCTCGAGATCGCGAAGGAGATCGACAAGATCATCATGAGCGAAGCTGTGACGATCCCCCTGGCGGCACGTCCGAACCAGTACGCGATCGCCGACGGTCTCGTGAACTACGGTCCCTCGCAGTTCGAGTCGACCACCGGCACGAACTTCTGGCAGAACGTGGGCTGGGCCAAGTAAGCCCCGTTCGCATCACACACTGGGCGGTCCCTTCGGGGGCCGCCCAGTGTGCTTTCCCCGGTGTCGCATCACGCGAATCGGGGATTGCCGCCGCCTGACCGTAGAATCGAGGGGACATGTCCCCACGCGCTCTCACACCTCTTCAGCCTGCCTCGACGCCGGCTGCGCAGATCCGCAATTTCTGCATCATCGCCCACATCGACCACGGCAAGTCCACCCTCGCCGACCGGATGCTCCAGATCACCGGTGTCGTCTCGGATCGCGACATGCGGGCGCAGTACCTCGACCGCATGGACATCGAGCGCGAGCGCGGCATCACCATCAAGAGCCAGGCCGTGCGCATGCCGTGGCAGCTCGACGGCCAGACCGTCGCCCTGAACATGATCGACACCCCGGGTCACGTCGACTTCACCTACGAGGTCTCGCGCTCGCTCGCGGCGTGCGAAGGCGCGATCCTGCTCGTGGACGCGGCGCAGGGCATCGAAGCCCAGACGCTGGCGAACCTCTACCTGGCGCTGGAGAACGACCTCCACATCATCCCGGTGCTCAACAAGATCGACCTACCGGCCGCCGATCCCGAGAAGTACGCGAAGGAACTCGCATCCCTCATCGGCGGCAAGCCCGAGGACGTGCTCCGTGTCTCGGGCAAGACCGGCGTCGGCGTCGAGGAGCTGCTCGACCGCCTCGTCAAGGAGATCCCCGCGCCCGTCGGCGACGCCGACGCTCCCGCGCGCGCCATGATCTTCGACTCGGTCTACGACGCCTACCGCGGTGTCGTCACCTATGTCCGCATGGTCGACGGCAGCCTCTCGCCGCGAGAGCGCATTCAGATGATGTCGACGGGCGCCACCCACGAGGCGCTCGAGGTCGGCGTGTCCAGCCCCGAGCCCGTGCCCTCCAAGGGACTCGGCGTCGGCGAGGTGGGGTACCTGATCACCGGAGTGAAGGATGTCCGTCTGTCGAAGGTCGGTGACACGATCACCACGGCACGCAGGCCCTCGACCCAGGCTCTCCCCGGATACACGGACCCGAAGCCCATGGTCTTCTCGGGGCTGTACCCGATCGACGGCAGCGACTACGCGGAACTCCGCGAGGCGCTTGACAAGCTGAAGCTCTCCGATGCCTCCCTCGCATACGAGCCTGAGACATCCGTCGCCCTCGGATTCGGATTCCGCTGCGGATTCCTGGGACTCCTGCACCTCGAGATCATCACCGAGCGTCTCGAGCGCGAGTTCGGCCTTGACCTCATCACGACCGCACCCAGCGTGATCTACGAGGTGCTCACCAGCGATACGGGCGAGACCGTGACGGTGACGAACCCGAGCGAGTACCCCGACGGTCGCATCGGCTCCGTGTCGGAACCGATGGTGAAGACGGCGATCCTGCTGCCCAAGGACTACGTCGGCACCGTCATGGAGCTGTGCCAGTCCCGCCGCGGAACGCTGCTCGGCATGGAGTACTTCTCCGAGGAACGCGTCGAGCTGCGCTACAACATGCCGCTCGGTGAGATCGTGTTCGACTTCTTCGATCAGCTGAAGTCCAAGACGCAGGGCTACGCCTCCCTCGACTACGAGCCGTCCGGCCAGCAGGAGGCCGACCTGGTCAAGGTCGACATCCTCCTCCAGGGCGAGAAGGTCGACGCGTTCAGCTCGATCGTCCACCGTGACAAGGCGTATGCCTACGGCACGATGATGGCCGAACGCCTGCGCAAGCTCATCCCTCGCCAGCAGTTCGAGGTTCCGATCCAGGCCGCGATCGGCGCGCGCATCATCGCCCGAGAGACGATCCGCGCGATCCGCAAGGACGTGCTCGCCAAGTGCTACGGCGGTGACATCACCCGCAAGCGCAAGCTCCTCGAGAAGCAGAAGGAGGGCAAGAAGCGCATGAAGATGGTCGGTCGCGTCGAGGTCCCCCAGGAGGCGTTCATCGCCGCGCTGTCGGGCGACGTCGAGGGCAAGGACAAGAAGTAGCACGTGCCGCTGCCGGCATACGAGCGGGGAATCACACGCCATCCGATCGCGACAGCGCCGGAGGGGATGCGGATCGCCGAGCATTCGACCGTGGTCGATCCGGCGGCGCGCGATGCCGTCGCGGCGTTGGTGTGCTCGTGGGAGTTCAAACGACGCGCCGGATTCGAGGTGCCGCCCCAGGAGCCGATGCCCGGCCTCGAAGGTGTGCTCGCGAAGCGCCTGTTCGGCATCCGCTTCGTCGAGCCGGTGCGCATCGTCTGGGCCGATGAGAGCGGGTTCGGCTATGAGACGCGACCCGGGCACCCGATCTACGGCGAGGAGTCGTTCCGGATCGACGAGCACGGTGTGTTCACGGCGCGGTCCATCTCCTGCCCTTCCACCGCACTCTGGCGGGTTCTCGGTCCTGCCTTGCGGATGGTGCAGCGCGCGACCCATGCGCGCTACGTGAAGATCGTGCAGGCCGAAGCGGCGGCTTCCCGCACGCAGTGACGCTCGACCGGCCGGGTGCGCCGACCGAAGATGTGTCGCCGTGCGGCGCGTGGGGGTGTTCGCTCAGGTAACGGGAAGTAGGCTGGAACTCATGCGGCGCGGGACTTTCCGAGACGACACGGTGGACTATGCGGCCGTGGGTGCGACCCACGCGCCCGATCTGATGCAGTACCCGCCGGAGCGCAGTCTCCCGGCGGAGGAATCCTGGCGGATCGGCAGCGGCATCGAGCGCTTCCAGACCGCCGGTGAAGCGCTGCTCTCGTGGACGGCGCAGCGCGCGGCCGGACTCTCGGTCGAAGACGTGCGCCCGGCGCCCGGCCCTGCTTACGCCGGGGTGAGCTTCGACGCGGAGGGCAACCCGATCGCGCCGAGCAAGCGCGACGTCGAGCCCCGCTACGACGCGGAGGGCATGCCCTTCGTCGGTGCGGGGATGACTCTTCATCTGCGCGGTCGCGTCGGCAGCATGCGTGCGGACGCGGAGCTGCGCGTGATCTCGGTGACCGAGGAGACCCGGCGCATCGGCTTCGTCCTCGGCACCGTCGGCGGATCCGTCGTCCGCGGCGAAGAGTCCTTCGACGTGGACTGGCGCGAAGACAACGACGAGGTCTGGTTCACCGTCCGCGCCTTCGACGCTCCGCACGCGCTGCTGTACCGCACCGTGCCTGCACTCGTGAAGCGTCGTCGTCGTGAGCTCTTCGCGCGCTACCTCCGCGCGATCTCCCCGCTGTACGCGACCCCTCTGTGATGGCGGGACCGCTTCCTCTGGGAGACCCTGCGCCGGCAGACGGACATCTGCCCGACGACCTTCCCATCGACACGAGTGTGCCGTTCTCGGCCTACCTGCACATCCCGTTCTGCACGGTGCGCTGCGGTTACTGCGACTTCAACACGTACACGTCGACCGAGCTCCGCGGAGCCAAGCAGGAGGACTACGCATCGACGCTGATCTCCGAGATCGGCCTCGCCCGTCGGGTGCTGGCCGGCGCGGGGGCGCTGCGGCCGATGGACACCGTCTTCTTCGGGGGTGGCACGCCCACGCTGCTGCCGGCCGGCGATCTCGCCCGGATGCTGGAAGCCGCGACCTCGGCCTTCGGACTGGCGGAGGGCGCAGAGGTCACGGTGGAGGCGAATCCTGACACCGTGACGCCCGCGGTCGCGCGTACACTGGCCGCTGCCGGTGTCACGCGGATGTCGGTCGGCATGCAGTCGTCCGTGCCGCACGTGCTCGCCTCCCTCGACCGCACGCACCGGCCCGAGAACGTGACCACCGCGGTCGCCGCGGCGAAGGACGCGGGTCTCGCGGTCAGTGTCGATCTGATCTACGGGGCGCCGGGGGAGTCGCTCGCCGACTGGGAAGCCTCGCTCGACGCGGCGCTCGCGCTGGAGTCCGACCACGTCTCCGCGTACGCGCTGATCATCGAGGACGGCACGAAGCTCGCTCGCCAGATCCGCCGTGGAGAGGTTCCGACCCCCGACGACGACGTGCAGGCCGACATGTACGAGCTCGCCGACGCCCGTCTCGCGGCGGGGGGCTTCGACTGGTACGAGGTCAGCAACTGGGCACGCACGCCCGAGCAGCGGTCGCGGCACAATCTCGCGTACTGGCGCGGGAGTGACTGGTGGGGCTTCGGCCCCGGCGCGCACAGCCACGTCGCCGGGCTGCGCTGGTGGAACGTGAAGCATCCGGCGGCATACGCACAGCGGCTCGCGGCATCCGAGTCACCCGCCGCGGGCACGGAACGACCGGACGCCGAGTCCCGGACGCTGGAGCGGATCCTGCTGCTGAGCCGCATCCGCGAGGGGATCGCGATCGACGAGGTGCCCACCGCCAACCGCAACCGCGTCGCCGGACTGATCGCCGACGGGCTCGTGGACCCGGCCGCAGCCATCCGCGGCCGTGTCCAGCTGACTCTGCGCGGACGACTCCTCGCCGATGCCGTGGTGCGCGAGCTCACCGACTGAGCGCCCGCGCCGGTCGGGCTCACCCCGGGAGCAGATCCATGCCGGTGGTCCGCCGCTGCGGCAGCGTCGCGCTGGTGGTGTCGAAGACCCGCGTCTGTCGGCCGGACCCGTACGCCGGCCAGCCGGGGTCGCCGTTCGTGACGAATCCGACCCAGGCCGCGTTCATCTCGTCGGCGAGCGTCTGCGGGGCGTCGCGGCCCGCCAGCCGCACCGTCTCGTCGTCCGTGAGCCGATCGAACACGAACCCGAGTTCGAGTGCATGCGCGGCGCGCAGATCGCGAACCGGACTCGGCCACGCGAATTCGTACACATGCGTGCGCTCCGGTCGCATTGCCGCCACACGACTCAACGGCCCTCGCAGCATCATGTCCGTGACGAGCTGCCCGAACACCTCGCCGGTGCTCGCCCCGGGGAAGGCCGAGCGATACTCGCGCACTGCTCGACGAGGGATGCGGGAGAGGATCCGTGCGGCCTGCAGCTTCAGCTCGCTGATGCCGGCCAGAGCCTCGGGCGGGAACCACAACCGGTACTCGTCGGTGTTGCTGCCGATCAGGAGCGGAGTCTCGATCTCGCCGAGCACCTCGTGCGGAGAGCGGGGCAGGCTGTCCGGGTCGATGGCGAACTGGAAGCCGGGAGCTCCGCCCAGCGGCGAGGATCCGGCCGACTGTGCCTTTCGCGCTTCGAGCAGCTGATCGGGTGAGAGCGCGGCGAACGAGTCACGGTCGGCCCGGACACCGAGGTGCTTCGCGAGCTGTGCGGTCACCCGACCCGCCTTCTTCACCGGCTGTGCCGTGAGTGGCCCGGATTCGATGATGGCGCGATGGATCAGCTCGCGGGAAGCGTCTCGTGCGAGAAGCCCGGCGAGGATCGCCCCGCCTGCGGATTCCCCCATCGCGGTGATCTGCGCCGGATCGCCTCCGAAGGCGGAGATCTCGCGATGCACCCACTCCAACGCGGCAGCGGCGTCGCGCAGACCCAGGTTCCGGGGTGCGCCGTCGAGTACCGAGAACCCCTCCGACCCCAGACGGTAGTTGATCGAGACGAACACGATCCCCGCCTTCGCGAAGACGGTGCCGTCGTAGAGGGGCAGCGCGGCGGTTCCGCGTTCCAGCGCGCCGCCGTGGATCCATAGGAGCACCGGCGCCGCGGAGGCCCCGACCGGAGCCCAGACGTTGGCCGTGAGGATGTCTTCCCCGTCGATGCGCACCGAGCCGAGGAGCTCGCCGATCGCGCCGGCGTAGGGGAGCTGGGGAGCGGTGGGGCCGAACTGCGTCGCCTCACGGATGCCCTCCCACGCCGGCACCGGCTGCGGGGCGCGGAACCGGTTCTCGCCGAACGGAGGCTGCGCATAGGGGATGCCGAGGAACCGGGCGACACCCTCCTCTTCGGAACCGCGCACAGCGCCGGTCGACAGCGTGGCCTGAGGTGAGGGGGTCATGAGCGTCATCCTAGGGTCGTGCGTCCGCGGTACGGAGAATCCCGAGCTGCACGGGGTAGGATTGGCACTCTGAACGTCCGAGTGCCAGCGGAAGGGAAGGGTGATGGTCACAGAGCGAGGACTCCAGGTTCTCCGCGCGATCGTGCAGGACTACGTCGAGACCCACGAACCCGTCGGCAGCCGTTCCATCGTCGACCGGCACTCCTTCGGGGTCTCGGCGGCGACGATCCGCAACGACATGGCGCTGCTCGAGGATGAAGAGCTCATCACGGCTCCGCACACCTCGTCCGGTCGGGTGCCGACCGACAAGGGCTACCGCGTCTTCGTGAACCACCTGGCACAGCTGCGACCGCTCTCGTCGGCGCAGCGCTCGGCGATCGAGTCGTTCCTCGGCGAGCCCGCCGACCTCGACGACCTGATGGTGCGCACGGTGCGTGTGCTGACGCAGCTCACCGGTCAGGTCGCGCTCGCGCAGTACCCCTCGTTCGCACGGGCTCACGTCACCCACGTCGAGCTGGTCGCGCTGGCGCCCAACCGACTCCTGATCGTGCTGGTCACCGATGCCGGTGGTGTGTCGCAACGCGTGGCCCAGCTGCCGGAGGCCATCGACGAGGCCGAGATGGCGGTGCTGCGCGCGCGCATGGCCGCCTTGATCACCGGTCACGGCATCGGCGAGGCCTCCGACCGTCTGCAGGCACTGCTCGCCGTTCAGGACGCGCCGAAGGATCACGTGCTGCGCGCGATCGCGAGCGTCGTCATGGACGAGCTCAGCGGTTTCCGCCAAGAGCGTCTGGTGATGGCGGGAGCAGCCACCCTGGCCCGTCGCGAACAGGACTTCCGCGGCAGCATCCATCCGCTCCTCGAGGCGATCGAGGAGCAGGTGACCCTGTTGCGGCTGATGAGTGAGATGGTGACCGACGAGCACGGGCTCGCGGCCAGCATCGGCACCGAGAACGCGCCGTTCGGCCTCGGCGAGGCATCGATCGTCGCCAGCAACTACGCGGCACCCAGCGGCACCGCGCGCGTCGGCGTGATGGGGCCGACGCGGATGGATTATCCGAGCAATCTCGCGGCGGCGCGGGCGGTCGCCCGCTACCTGTCGCGGATGCTCGACGAAGACGAGGCCGGCCGCTGACGCGGTCGCGACCGGAAGACACACGCAGAAAGGCGATTGTGGCGGACCACTATGAGGTTCTCGGGGTGTCCCGAGACGCTTCCACCGACGAGATCAAGAAGGCGTATCGGCGCCTCGCGCGACAGCTGCATCCGGATGTGAATCCCGGTGAGGATGCGGCGGAGAAGTTCAAGCTCGTCACGCACGCGTATGACGTGCTGAGCGACGATGAGTCGCGGCGCCGCTACGACATGGGCGGAGGAGACGGCGCTGCCGGCAACTTCGGCGGATTCGGCGGGTTCGGCGACATCTTCGAGACGTTCTTCGGCGCCTCCCAGGGCGGCGGACGCGGGGCGCGACCCCGTTCGCGCCGGGAGCGCGGACAGGACGCTCTCGTGCGTGTCACGCTCGACCTCGGTGACGTCGTCTTCGGTGCGCACCGCGACATCGACGTCGACACCGCCGTACTGTGCGAGACATGTCAGGGGTCCTGCTGCCAGGAGGGGACGTCCCCCGTCACCTGCGACATCTGCGGCGGCTCCGGCCACGTGCAGCGTCAGGTGCGCAGCCTGCTCGGCAACGTCGTCACCTCTCAGCCCTGCGGCACGTGCGAGGGCTACGGCACCACCATCCCGTACCCGTGCGGTACGTGCGGCGGCCAGGGCCGCGTGCGCTCGCGTCGCACGGTCTCGCTCGACATCCCGGCCGGCGTCGAGACCGGGCTTCGCCTGCAGCTGCCCGGCTCGGGCGAGGTCGGCAAGGCGGGTGGCCCGAACGGCGACCTGTACGTCGAGGTCACGGTCAACGCGCATCCCGCCTTCAGCCGCGAGGGCGACGACCTGCTCGCCACGCTCGAGGTGTCGATGACCGATGCGATCCTCGGCACCGAGACCACGATCCAGGGGCTCGACGGCGAGGTCGACCTCGAGATCCGTTCCGGCGTGCAGTCCGGGGATGTGCTGACCATCAAGGGGCGGGGCATCACCCCGCTCCGGGGCACCCAGCGCGGAGACCTTCGCGTCGGTGTGCAGGTGCTGACGCCTACCCGGCTGGACTCCGCGCAGCGCGCACTTATCGAGGACTTCGCGAAGAAGACCAAGGCTCCGGATCCGCAGCTCGCGCAGTTCCAGCCCGGGCTCTTCTCGAAGCTCCGCGACCGTTTCCGCAGCCACTGATCATGGCACTGCACTTCGTGGTCGAGTCGTCGACGGATGCGGGCGTCGGCGACCTCGTGTCGCTGACGGGCGCGGAGGCGAAGCATGCCGCTGTCGTCCGGCGGCTGCGCGTCGGCGAGCCGGTCACGGTCGGCGACGGCGCGGGCGTGTGGCTGACGGGTGCGGCCGAAGAGGTGTCCCCGACCCGGGTCGAGGTCCGGATCTCCGACCGCGTCGAGCATCCGGCTCCGAGCCCACGGATCGTCCTGGTCCAAGCTCTCGCGAAGGGCGACCGCGACGAGCTGGCCGTGCAGGCGGCGTGCGAGCTCGGCGTCGACGAGATCGTGCCGTGGCAGGCGAGCCGTAGCGTCTCCCGCTGGGAGGGGCCGAAGGCCGTCAAGGGGCGCGAGCGATGGGCGACCATCGTGCGCGAGGCCGCGAAGCAGGCCCATCGGGCCTGGCTGCCCGGGGTCATCGCACCGGTGTCGACGAAGCAGCTCGCCGAGCGGGCGTCTTCGCAGCGGGTGCTGCTCCTCGACCCCACGGCTTCCGTGCGTCTTTCCGAGATCACGGCCGACGGTCGCGATCTGGTGCTGGTCGTGGGGCCCGAAGGCGGGATCGCCGAGGAGGAGCTCGACCGGCTGACGGCCGCGGGCGCCGAAAGGGTGCTCCTGGGCGACACTGTGCTGCGGACCTCGACCGCGGGCCCGGCGGCGATCGCCGTGCTGTCGGTCGCGCTCGGACGCTGGTGAGCGCTGGTCCGGGCGTCGAGGGAGCCAGGGCGCCACGGACGCGGCGATCAGTAGACTTGAGCGCATGACGGAACCCTCGATCTTCACGCGCATTCTGAACGGGGAGATCCCTGCCGAGGTCCTCGGCGAGACCGACCGCCTGTTCGCACTGCGTGACATCGCGCCGCAAGCACCGGTACACCTCCTCGTGGTGCCGAAGACCGCGGAGTACCGCGATGTCACCGAGCTCGCCGCGGGGGATCCGTCCCTGCTGGCCGAGATGGTGGCGTTCGCCGGGAAGCTGGCCGAGGAGCACACCGACGACGGCGACTTCCGCCTCGTCTTCAACACCGGCGCGAACGCCGGACAGACCGTTTTCCACGTCCATGCCCATGTGCTGGCCGGGGGATTGACCGAGAAGAGCGTCGGTGCCTGACAACAACGAACCGCAGGAGCGCAGCCTGGGAGGTCGACCGCCCGAGGCGGTCGAGAAGATCTATGCCGACGGCGTCGCCATGGTGCAGCTGCTCGGACCACAGGACCGCCTGCTGCGGATGCTCGAGAAGGAGCACCCTGACGTCCAGGTGCTCGTGCGCGGCAACGAGATCACTCTCGGCGGCGACGTGGATGCTGTCGCAAAGGCCAAGGCGCTGGTCGAAGAGCTGCTCGCCATGACCAGAGCCGGCCATGACCTGGCTCCGAGCGACGTCTCCAGCTCGGCCCGCATGCTGCGCCAAGAGGGCGGTCCCCGTCCGAGTGAGGTGCTGGGAGAGGCGATCCTGACCACTCGCGGCAAGGTGATCCGTCCCAAGACCCTCGGGCAGAAGGAGTACGTCGACGCGATCGAGGAGAACACGATCGTTTTCGGCATCGGCCCTGCCGGTACCGGCAAGACCTACCTCGCGATGGCCAAGGCCGTCCAGGCGCTGCAGCGCAAGGAAGTCACGCGCATCATCCTCACCCGTCCCGCCGTCGAGGCGGGGGAGCGACTCGGGTTCCTTCCCGGCACGCTGACCGACAAGATCGATCCGTACCTGCGGCCGCTGTACGACGCGCTCAACGAGATGATGGACCCCGAGATCGTTCCGCGCCTCATGGCGACAGGGACGATCGAGGTCGCGCCGCTCGCGTACATGCGCGGACGCACGCTGAACGATTCGTTCGTGGTGCTCGACGAGGCGCAGAACACCACGCCCGAGCAGATGAAGATGTTCCTCACGCGCCTCGGCTTCGGCACGCGCATGGTCGTGACGGGCGACATCACCCAGGTCGACCTTCCGCAGGGCTCCTCCGGACTCCGTCTGGTTACGCGCGTGCTCGACGGTATCGACGACATCCACTTCTCGCGGCTCACCAGCGACGACGTCGTTCGCCACTCGCTGGTCGGACGCATCGTCGACGCCTACAGCGAGTTCGACGAGAAGCGCTCCGCGCAGCGCTTCGAGCGCGAACAGGCGGCGGAGTTCGCGAACCGCGCCGACCGCAGGGGAGCGCAGCGCCCCGGACCACGTGACCGCATGCCGAAACGAGGACTCTCATGATCGAGATCAACAACGAGTCGGCCATCGACGTCGACGAGACCGTGCTCCAGCGCCTCACGGACTACAACCTGGCGCAGCTGCACGTCAGCCCGGATGCCGAGGTTGCGATCGTCCTCGTCGACGAGGGCGCCATGGAAGCTCTTCATGTGCAGTGGATGGATGAGCCCGGTCCCACCGATGTGCTCAGTTTCCCGATGGACGAGCTGCGTCCGGGTACGGAGGACCGCCCCACGGCCCCCGGGCTCCTCGGCGACATCGTGCTGTGCCCGCAGGTGGCGGAGGCGCAGGCTCAGGCCGCGCGCCACACGCTGATGGACGAGCTGATCCTGCTCACCACCCACGGCCTTCTCCACCTTCTCGGATTCGATCACGCCGAGCCCGACGAGGAGCGTGAGATGTTCGGACTGCAGAAGGAACTGATCCAGGGCTTCGCCGCGGCTGAACGTCGCCGATGACGGCCGCCCTCCTTCTCATCGCCGCCGTCCTGCTGGTGGCGTTCGGCGGTCTCATGGCGGCGATCGACGCCGCCTACGGTGTCGCCTCCCGAGCCAATCTCGCCGACATGGCGACCGAGGGCCGCCGGGCCAAGGCGCTCGGTCGCATCGCCGCCGATCTCGACGCGCACGTCAACGCGGTCGCGTTCATCCGCGTGCTCGCTGAGGTGACCGCTGCGGTGCTGGTGACGGTCGCGTTCACGATGCTCATCGACAACAACTGGTGGGCGATGCTCGCCGCCGCGCTGCTGATGACGGCGATCACCTTCGTGCTCGTCGGCGCGAGTCCACGGTCGTTCGGACGCCAGCACGCCGAGGGCATGATCCGCGGCACCGCCTCGATCGTGCGCGGGCTCCGCATCTTCCTCGGACCGCTCGCGCAGGGACTCGTCGTGCTGGGCAACAAGGTGACGCCCGGCACGGGCCGCAGCTCCTTCGCCAGTGAGGACCAGCTGCTCAGCATGGTCGATGAGGCCGCGTCGAACGATCTGATCGAGGAGGACGACCGCGACCTCATCCACTCGGTGTTCGACTTCACCGACCAGTTCGTCCGCGCCGTCATGGTGCCGCGCACGGAGATGGTGACCGTCGATGCCAGCGCGAGGACGGATGAGGCGATGTCGCTGTTCCTGAACCGCGGCGTCTCCCGGATGCCCGTCGTGGACGATGACGCCGATGACGTCGTGGGTGTGCTGTACCTCAAGGACCTCGTGCAGTTCGCGTACCGTGACGACAGCGCCTGGCGCGCTGCATCCATCCGGCCGATCGCGCGACCGGCGACCTTCGTGCCCGAGTCGATGCGCGCTGAGACCCTCCTGCAGCAGATGAAGCGCGACGCCGTGCACGTGTGCCTCGTGATCGACGAGCACGGCGGCATCTCCGGCCTCGTCACCCTGGAGGATCTGATCGAGGAGCTCGTCGGCGAGATCTCAGACGAGTACGATCAAGTATCCGCAGAGTTCGTCGATCTCGGTCACGGACGTTACCGCGTGAGTGCCCGTCTCTCCCTCGAGGACGTGGGCGACCTCTTCGGTCTCGAACTCGAGGACGAGGACGTCGACTCGATCGGCGGTCTGCTCGGCAAGGCGCTGGGACAGGTCCCGCAACCCGGTGCGACGGCGACGGTGGAGGGCCTGGTCCTCACCGGTGGAGCCTCTCGCGGTCGAGGCCGGGGGATCGCGACGGTGTTCGTGGAACGTGCGGCAGGAGACCCTGGCGCTTCGCAGGATGAAGGAGATCGACACGATGACTGACGACACCCGAAGCGGGTTCGTGACCTTCGTCGGCCGCCCCAACGTCGGCAAGTCGACGCTGACGAATGCGCTCGTCGGCGAGAAGATCGCCATCACCAGCGAGAAGCCCCAGACCACGCGTCGAGCGATCCGCGGCATCATGAATCGCCCCGAGGGGCAGCTCGTCATCGTCGACACCCCCGGCATCCACAAGCCGAGGACGCTGCTCGGTGAGCGACTGAACGACCTGGTCGAGCAGGTGCTCGGCGACGTCGACGTCATCGGTTTCTGCGTGCCCGCGAACGAGAAGGTGGGCCCGGGCGATCGCCGCATCGCCGCGTCGCTCGACGGCTATCCGCGTGCCAAGAAGATCGCGATCGTGACGAAGACCGATGCTGCGGCGCGCGACGAGATCACCGAGCGTCTGCTGGAGGTCGATGCGTTGCGCGAGGACTGGTCCGCGGTCATCCCGCTCTCGGCGTTGACGAGGGACCAGCTCGAGGTTCTGTCCGACGAGATCCTCCTGCTGATGCCGAAGGGACCCGCCCTGTATCCGGAAGGCATCACGACCGACGAGTCGCAGGAGGACCGCATCGCCGAGATGATCCGGGAGGCGGCTCTCGAGGGCGTCCGCGATGAGCTTCCGCACTCGATCGCGGTCGTGATCGACGACATCGCGCCGCGCGAGGGCACCGATCTCACCGACGTGCACGCCTCGATCGTCGTCGAGCGCGACAGCCAGAAGGCGATCATCATCGGACACAAGGGCAAGCGGCTCAGCGAGGTCGGGGCGCGAGCCCGCGTCGGCATCGAGGCGCTGATCGGCACCCGGGTGTTCCTGGGCCTGCATGTCAAGGTGGCGAAGGAATGGCAGCGCGATCCGAAGCAGCTCGGCAGGCTCGGCTTCTGACATGAGGCCGGGTCGCACGTCGATGGCGGCGGGAAGGCCGCCGACCCCGGAGACATGAACTTCCGCAGCGATGACCCGAATCCGCTGCGGAACGAGGTCTTCACGCAAGTTTTCGACGCTCACTGGGCGGCGGTACGACACCACATCGAGGGAGTGGTCGGCGACGAGGCGGAAGTCACAGAGATCGTCTCGGAGGTGTTCCTGTCCGCCTGGTCCCGGCTCAGGCCCGCGCGTCCGCCCGGTCGGGTCTGGCTGCTTCGCGCCGCCGACCGGCGTCTGCGCTCTCGTTCCCGTCGATCATCGACGCCGAACGGCGCCCTCGACGCCGTGCACAGCGGAGTGTCCGGCGGCGACGAACAGCCGGGGCTGACGGGTCGCCGCGAGGTCATTCGAGCTTTGGGTGTCCTCACTCCACTTCAACGGCGTATCATCATGCTCACGTACTGGGATGGACTCGCGGTGGGGGAGATCGCGGAATTGCTGCGCGCTTCTGAGTCCCGAGTACGAAAGACGCTGGGCGTCGCGCGGGGACGTCTGCGCGACGAGCTGGGCCTGGAGGGGGCGGACAACGGGTGATGACTGACAACGCCGTGCTCGAGCGGATGCTGATCGAGGCCGACCCCGCACCGACCCCACGCGACGCGCCACCCGATGCCCGTGCTCTCGCGACCCGTGACCGCATCCTCCGCAGCGATATCGCACCGAAGCGGCGTCGGGCGCAGACCTGTCTCTT
>NZ_JAAUVO010000025.1:0-51660 GCF_012030385.1 Microbacterium sp. B19(2022) | reverse complement strand
GCGGAAGGGTGGGAGCGGATTTCGGTTACGGGATCTGACGCTGCTGCCACACCGTCGGGTAGCCGGGGAGGTTCTCCCCGCCGAACTTGGCGTAGTGGCCGTCGGGCATGCCCTCGTTGGCCTTCAGGTAGTCGTCGAGCTCGGGCTCCGTGATCGGCTTCTGCGGGAGGACCCATTCCTTCGGAACCTCTTCGCCGGCGAAGATCATCTGCGCCGCGAGCAGCGGAGTGCGCCACTGGAAGTTGGAGTACACCGGCGCGAGGCCCGTGAGACCCGTGTCCTTCCACTTGCGCAGGAAGCTCATCTCGTCCTCACCGGTCATGACCGGGTAGTCCGCTCCGGCGTCCTCGAACGCCTCGATGGCCGCGACCGCGCCGTCACCGGCATCCATCCAGATGCCGTGCACGTCGCCCTTGGCGAGCTCGTCGCTGATGATGCTCTTGATCTCGGCGGGGTCGGCACCCGTGAAGTGATCCACGGCCTCGATGCCGGCCTCGTCGAAGAGCTTCTCGGCGGCGGCCCAGCGGTGCTCGAGCACGTCGACACCCGGGAGGATGCGCAGTGCCACGACCTTGTCGCCCTCTTCGAGGTTGTCGATGAGGAACTCGGCGGTGTCGATGCCCCAGGCGAAGCCGCCGATCGGGTGGATGAACGTGACCGGGCAGTCGGTGTTCACACCGCGGTCGAACACGACGACCGGCTTGCCCGTCTCGCAGGCCCGCTCGACGGCCGGGGTCATGGCCGCCGTGCTGTTCGGCGAGATCAGGAAGACGTCACATTCGCCCTCGGCGATGAAGTAGTCGATGTCCGCGATCTGCGTGTCATCGGAGTCCTGCGCGTCGCGGGTCTCCATCTCGCTGATGGCGCCCGCATCCTGCAGCGACTTCAGCTGCTCGTTCATCGTGATCCAGCCGGTCTGGCGCCACGGGTTGGAGATCGACGCGTTGGCGAAGCAGGCCTTCTTGGCTCCCTCGCTCGCGAACTCCGCCGTGTCGACCATCTCGGCGTTGATGTGCTGCAGGTAGGGCTCGTCCTCCGGCCCCTGCGGGGTGACGCCGCGCTCCTCGTCCTGCTTGTCGAAGAGCTCCTGGTCGAACCACTCTGTCGTCTCTGCCGTCTCCTCGGGGTTCTCCGACTCCGCCGGCGCCACGGACGGGTCGGTCGTACACCCGGCGAGCGCGATGAGGCCGAAGAGAGCCACCCCTGCGGTGGCGATCTTCATCGATCGTCGCATTGCTAATCTCCTCTGGTTTCTGTGTTGATGGTGCTGGTGGAACTGGTGGTTTCAGGGATTCTGGGTTCTTCGGGAGGGATGTCCGAGGGCAGCGGCCCGCGCTTGCGCCGCGCCCGGAAGGCGACGGCGGAGTAGGCGACCGCGGCGATGATGATGACGCCCTGCACGGCATCGCGCAGTGTCGAGGGGATGCCCGCGATGTTCAGCAGCATGAACAGGGCCTCGAGGGCGAAGGCACCGGCGACCGCGCCGACGATCCACCCTCGGCCACCTCCCAGCACCACGCCTCCGAGCACCACGGCGGTGATCGCCGTGAACTCGTATCCGCGGCCGACCGAGGGATGCACGCCGGCGTATCCGACGAGGAGCACGGCCGACAGGGACGCGGAGAGCGACGAGATGACGAACGCGCGCGTCGTCACCCAGGCGCGGCGGGCCCCGGCGTAGTCGACCGCACCGGCGTTGTCGCCGACCGCGATCAGCGTCTTGCCCAGCGGGCGCTTGGTGATCCAGATGCCGAGTCCCAGCCACACGATCAGCAGCAGCACCGCCCAGGGGATGAACTCGAGGAACGGCACGTCGCGGATGCCGCCGCGGCCGATCTCGCGGAAGCTGTCGGCCGGGTTCCCGGTGGCCGCTCCCCCGGTCCACCACATCACTCCACCCAGGAGGGCGAGCATCATGCCGAGCGTGACGATGAACGACGGCACCTTCAACAGTGTCGTGATCACCCCGTTCACGAGCCCGACGGCCACAGCGAAGACGATCATGAGCAGCAGGACCGGCACCGTGCGGGCGTCGTCCTGACCGACCAGGTTGCCGGCGATGATCACCTGCGCCGTGATGAGCGAGCCCTGCGAGAGGTCGAACTCCCCCGCGATGATCACGAAGTACTGCCCGATCGCGACGATCGCGATGGGCGCCACCCGCTGGATGAAGCGCATGAACTGACCGGGCTCGGCGAAGCTCGGGTTGAGGATCGTGACGGCCACCAACAGCAGCACGAGCAGCAGGAACACGGCCCCACGGGGACTCACGAGAGTGCGCAGCGCGTTCATGAGCGTCCTCCTTCCGTGGCGGTGCCGATATCGGATGCGGTGTCGGTGTCGGTGCTGACGGCGGCGAGCTGCGATGCGGCGGCGGCCATCTCGGGCGCCGCGGCCTTCGCGGCATCGTCCCCACCGGTGCGTGTGCCTCCGGCACCGAAGCGCGGACGGCGGCGAATGATCGACCGGCGGCTGTAGACGGCCACCGCGGCGACGATGACGACGCCGCGCACGACGTCCTTGAGGAACGGGTTGACCTGCATGACGCTCATGACGTTGTCGACGACCGCGAGGATCGCCACGCCGCCGATCGTGCCCCAGATGGAGCCGCGTCCGCCGAGCAGCAGCGTTCCGCCGAGCACGACCGCCGCGATCGAGAGCAGCGCATAGCCGCCCTGCTGCCCGACGGTCGGGCTGCCGACGCCGAGGCGGCTGGCGAGCAGCAGACCCGCGAGACCCGCGAACACCGAGCAGAGCACGTGCGCCCAGATGAGCGGCATCCGTGTGCGCACGCCGGAGAGCCGGGCGATCTCGGGATCGCCGCCGACGGCGTAGAGGTGGGCGCCGGTGCGGGTGCGGTTGAGGAGCACCCAGATCACGACGGCCAGCACGATCATGATGAGCGTGGAGACCGGGATGGGGCCGACGCCGGTGGCGCCGATGAGCTGGAACGCCCAGGGCACCTTCCCCGCGGATCCCTCGAAGTTCGTGTTGAGGATGCCCTGCAGGATGAGTCCGACGCCGAGTGTGGCGATGAAGCCGTTGACCTTGAGCACCGTGACGATGAGCCCGTTCACGAGACCCACGCCGGCGCACACGAGCAGCGTGACGATCACGGCCACCGGGATGTTCGCCGCGTTGTCGTTCATCATCGTGGCCGCCAGCAGACTCGACAGGCTGATCACGTAGGTGACCGAGAGGTCGAGCGAGGCGCCGAGCACCACGAGCGTCTGCCCGATCGCGACGAGGCCGAGCACGCTCATGCCGGTCAGGATGTCGCGGATGTTGCCGGCGCTGAGGAAGTTACGTCCCACCGTACCGACCAGGATCGCGCCGATGACGAGCACCAGGAGCAGGATGCCGAGCACGATGACCGTGGAGTCGATCTTCAGACGCTTCATCGCACACCTCCGTCCGCCGCGGTGTTCGGATCGTGGGTGCCCGGATGGGCGGCGCCGGTCGCGGCCCCGAGGATCTCGTGCTCGGCGGAGCCCGCCGACAGTTCGGCGACGAGTTCGCCGTCGTGCATGACCAGGATCCGGTCGCTCATGCCGATCACCTCCGGCAATTCGCTCGACACCATCAGCACGGCCTTCCCTTGCGCTGCGAGCTCGCGCATCAGCTCATAGACGGCGTACTTGGCACCGACGTCGATGCCGCGGGTGGGCTCGTCGAAGAGCACGATCTGCGGCTGGGTGAGCAGCCACTTGGCCAGCACCACCTTCTGCTGGTTGCCGCCGGAGAGGAAGCGCACCTCCTGGTCCAGGCCCCGCGAGCTGACCTCGAGCGAGCTCAGGATGCCAGGCACCTCCCGTCGGGATGCGGCGGTACGACCGGCGAAGACACTGCGGACGACGAGGAGCGCGTTGTCGAGGACGGATTGCCCGAGGGCGAGGCCCTGCGCCTTGCGGTCCTCCGAGACGAGGGCGAGGCCGGCACGGACGGCGGCGCGGGCGGTGCCGATCCGCACGGGCGCCCCGTCGATGCGCATCGATCCGCGGGTGAAGGCCTGGATGCCGAACACCCCTTCCACCAGCTCGGTGCGTCCGGAACCCTGCAGCCCGGCGATGCCGACGATCTCCCCGGCGCGGAGCGTGAGGGAAACCCCGTCGACGTAGGCGTTGCCGCAGCCGTCGAGTTCGAGCCGCGCCTTCCCGACCGTCGTGCCCTCGACCGCATCCGGGAAGTACGACTGGATGGAGCGGCCGACCATGCGCCGCACGAGCTCATCCGTGGTCAGGGCGGCGGTCTCGTCGGTCGAGACGAGCGCGCCGTCCTTGAGGATCGTAATGCGATCGCACAGGTCGAAGATCTCCTTCAACCGGTGCGAGACATAGATCACGGCGACGCCGCGGGAGGTGAGCCGGCGGATGATCGCGTAGAGCAGCTCGACCTCGCGGTCGCTGAGGGCGGCGGTCGGCTCGTCCATCGAGATGACCCGAGCATCGAAGGAGAGCGCCTTGACGATCTCGACGATCTGCTGCTCGGCGACCGTGAGCGAACCGACGCGCGCGGTCGGCTCGATGAAGGAGACCCCGAGGTCGGTCAGCAGGTCGGCGGTCCGCGAGTTCATGGCGCGCTGGTCGACGAATCCCCGCCGACGCGGCTCGCGGCCGAGGTAGACGTTCTGCGCCACCGTGCGCTCCGGCAGCAGGGTGAACTCCTGGAAGACCGTGACGATGCCGGCATCCATCGCCTGCCGCGGGTGCGCGTGGTGCACCTCTTCACCGCGATACGAGATGGTGCCCTCGTCGGCCGGCTGCACGCCGGCGATGATCTTCATCAGCGTGGACTTGCCCGCGCCGTTCTCGCCGACGAGACCGTGCACCTCGCCGGGCCGCACGTCGAAGTCGATGCCCTTGAGCACCTCGACGCCGAAGAACGACTTGCGGATGCCGGCCACCTGCAGCACGGGCTCGGTCGTGGTCGTGATCATGCCGTCACCTCCACCCATCGTCCGCCATCGGCCGCCGAGGCGAGCACGGCCTCCGTGAGCACGGCCGAGCGGTATCCGTCGGCGAAAGTCGGGAGCCCATCGGGTTCCGCACCGGCGATCGCCGCATAGACGTCGGCGATGAAGCTGTTGAAGGCATCCTGGTACCCCATCGGGTGTCCCGCCGGAACCCGCTGCAGCCGCGCGGAATCCGGGTCGGCGGTGGCGGGGTCGCGCAGCAGCAGCCGGGATTCCTCGCGCATGCCGATCCACAGCTCCTCGGGGCGCTCCTGCTCGAAGCGCAGGCTCTGCCGCGAACCGTGCAGCTCGAGGGTGAGGGCGTTCTTGCGGCCGGCGGCCATCTGCGAGATGAGCAGCGTGCCGAGGGCGCCCGACTCGGTCTCGACGAGCACCGCGACGATGTCCTCCGTATCGACCGACTGCCCCGAGCGCTCCGAGAAGACCCGACGGGTGCGGGCGCTCAGCGCGTGGATCCGCTCACCGATCACGAACTCGATCAGGTCGCACAGGTGCGAGCCGATGTCGGCGAAGGCGCGGGATGCACCGCCGGACTCGGAGCGCACCCGCCAGTCGTCGTCGCTCGACAGCAGCATCCAGTCCTGCAGATAGGAGCAGTCGAGGGTGAGCAGGTCGCCGGCCTCGCCACGGGCGATCCGTGCCCTGGCCTCGCGCACCATCGGGTGGTAGCGGTAGATGAACGGCACGGCCGCCACCAGTCCGCGGGCCTCGGCCGTCTCGGCGAGAACCCTCGCGTCCGGGGCCGTCGTCGCGAGCGGCTTCTCGCATACGACGTGCTTGCCGGCGTTCAGAGCCTGGAGCGCCAGTTCGGCGTGCGTGGCGTTCGGCGTGCAGATGTGCACGACGTCGATGTCGCCCGCTTCCAGCAGACCGGCCGCATCGCTCTCGGCGCGACCGGCGCCGAGCGCCAGTGCGGCATCGCGGCTTCCTTCGCGAGAGCGGGTGGCGACGGCGCGCAGTTCGCCGCCGGCGTCGCGGGCCGCGGTGCGATGCACGCGGGCCATGAATCCTCCGCCGAGGATGCCGGCTCGGATCGTTCCGAGACCGGTGTCAGTGACATCCGTTGTCATGCGGCGATTCTGACACAGACCTGCAGACTTTTGCTATACCTTCGTCAAAAGTTATCTGACGGAAATCGGAAGTCGATCGGCGAGACGCCGAAGTGCTGTGGTTTACTGACGCAATGGTTGACGTTCTCAGGCCGACTCCGGCGATCGCATCGGGGATCGGAGAGATCTTCCAGATCCTCCGCGACGGCCACGCCAGAACGAAGGCGGAACTCGCCGTCCTCACCGGCCTCGCCCGGTCGACCGTCGCCCTGCGGGTCGACGCGCTCCTCGCCGCCGACCTCGTCCGCCCCGCCGGAGAAGCCGTCTCCACGGGTGGCCGACCGCCCGCACGCGTGGCCTTCAACCCGCGCGCCGGGCTCGTGCTGGCGGTCGACCTCGGCGCCACGCACGCGACGGTCGCGGTCGCCGACCTGGCCGCCGTCATCCTCGATGCCCGCACGCGCACGATCGACATCGGCGACGGGCCGGAGAGCCTGCTCGACACGATCCTCGCCGACGCCGCCGACCTGCTCGACTCGACCGCCGGCGGCCTCCCGCTCGTCGGCGTCGGCATCGGCGTCCCCGGCCCCGTCGAGCACTCCACCGGCCGACCCACCAATCCGCCGATCATGCCCGGCTGGGACCGGTTCGACGTGCCCGCCTACGTGCAGAAGACCTTCGACGTGCCCGTTCTCGTAGACAACGACGTCAACATCCTCGCCCTCGGCGAGCAGGCGATGAGCTGGCCACAGGTCGAAGACCTCGTCTTCGTCAAGGTCTCGACCGGCATCGGCGCCGGCATCATCGCGGGCGGCCAGCTGCAGCGCGGCGCGCAGGGATCCGCGGGAGACATGGGCCACGTGCAGGTGCCCGCGGGCGCGGGGTCGACCCGCGAGCCGGGAGATGAGCGCGATCTCGAGGCTCTCGCCAGCGGCTCCGCTCTCGCGATCGCGCTCCGCGAGGAAGGTCTCGACGTGCACGGCCCGTCGGATGTCGTCGATCTGGTCCGCGCCGGGAACGCCGCCGCGATCGAGGCGACTCGTCAGGCGGGGCGTGACGTCGGCGAGGTCCTCGCGACCGTCGTCAACCTCCTGAACCCGTCGATCATCGTGCTGGGCGGCAGCATCGCCCGTGCCGGTGAGCACCTGCTCGCGGGCGTGCGCGAAGTCGTCTACCGACGCTCGATCCCGCTCGCGACGCAGCATCTGGCGATCGTGCAGTCTCAGGCGGGCGACCGCGCGGCCGTGCTGGGGGCCGCGATCATGGTCGCGCGCGAGGTGCTCTCCCCCGCGAGCGTCGACCGCTACGTGGCGGCGAAGGCGCGCTGATCCGCACCCCCGCCGCCCCGAGCGGCGACCGTCAGAGCGTGCCCTCGAACGGATCGAAGTCGGCGGCGATCGCGCCCACCTGATCCAGCGTGCTCTCGACCGGGACGAAGCTCCGCGACTCGGCCGCCTCCTCGATCGACAAGAGCGTGTCGAGCACGTGGTAGCCGAACTCCCCCGTGGCGACGTGCGGCCGGCCGGCGGCGATCGAGCGCGCCATGTCGAGCAGCCCGACGCCGCGCCCGGAGAGCACACCCTCCTGCGCGATGTCGACGATCTCCTGCGTCATCGGCTCCGGCGGAACGAACTGACGGGTGAGCGGACGCGTGATGGTGATCGGACCGCCGAAGGTATTCGGGTCGGGGATCACGATCGTGCCCTCGGTGCCGGTGATCTCGACGATCCCCTGCCGCAGCAAGGGTGAGTCGGTGCTGTACAGGCTCTGCGCCTGACCGCCCTCCTCGAAGTCCATCAGCACGCTGAGCGTGGAGGGGATCTCGACCGGGAACTCCTGGCCCGCCAGCTCGCCGACCTGCACACGGCGCGTCGGCGTCCCCTGCAGCCCGAGGGCGGCGACCGCGGCGACCGGTCCGAACACGTGCACAAGGGTCGACACGTAGTACGGGCCCATGTCGAGCAGCGGCCCGGCGCCCTTGGCGTAGAGGAACGCGGGATTCGGGTGGAAGATCTCGGGCCCCTGCCACTGGAAGGTGGTCTGCCCGAACAGCGGGCGCCCGATGTCGCCGCGCGCGATCGCCCGCTTGGCGGTCTGCACGCCCGGTCCGAGCACGGTGTCCGGGGCCACGCCGACGCGGAGGCCGGCGGCATCCGCCGTCTCCAGCAGCCGACGCGACTCCTCGCGGCTGACGCCGATCGGCTTCTCGGTCCAGACATGCTTGCCCGCGGCGATGATCGCCTCGGAGACCTCGACATGCACGGCCGGGATCGTCAGGTTCACGACGATGTCGATCTCGGGGTCGTCGAGCACCACGTCGACGCCGCCGGCACGCGGAACGCCGTACTTGGCGGCCTGCGCCTTCGCACGCTCCTCGATGACGTCGGCGACCGCGATCACACGGACGTCCGGGAAGGTGGTGAGATTCGACAGGTACTGGTCGCTGATGTTCCCGGCGCCGATGATGCCGACGCCTACTGGACCCGCCATCAGCCGGCGACCTTCTCGTCGAGGAAGACACGGCTGCGCTCGATCGCGTCGAACAGGTCGCCTTCATAGTGGTCGAACTCGACGATCGCGAGCTCGAGCGCCGGGGCGGCGGCGATGGCTTCGACCAGCGGAACAGTTCCCTCGCCCGCGGCCACCTGGTCGGCGGGCGGGTAGGCGCCGGCGAGCGCCGGGTCGAGCGTGCCGTCCTTCGCATGCACGGCGATCACGCGGTCGCCCAGGCGCTGCAGCAGCGCGACGGGGTCGACGCCGCCGCGAGCCACCCAGTACAGGTCGACCTCGAGCACGACGCGCTCGTCGAGCAGTCCGGCGAGGACCTCGAGCCCGGTCACCCCGTCGAAGACGGCCTCCAGCTCATGGGCGTGGTTGTGATATCCGACGCGGACGCCGACGGTCGCGCCGATCTCGGCGGCCGCGTTCAGCAGGCGGGCCGTCTCCTCGATCTGCGCGATCGATTCCCAGCGTGCGGGCTCGGTGTACGGGTCGATGACCGTGTCCATCCCCAGCACCTTGGCGGCGGCGAAGACGACATCGGGCGTGGGGACGGGGATGGTCGTGCCGCTGCCGTCGGGGTTCACGAACGACTCCGAAGCGAGGAAGGCGTGCCCGGACGGGGCGGTGAGCCCGGCGGCCGAGAGCGCGGCGGCGAGTGGCTCGGCACGGCGGACGAAGTCGTAGGGCTCCACGGCGGTGAAGCCGCGTGCGGCGACCGCCGAGAGCGTGCCCTCGAGGTCGGCCTCCAACTGCTCCTTGATCGTGAACAGCTGCAGGGAGGTCTGAATCGTCATCGGTCGTGCTCCTTCGGTCTTCGGTGACATGTGGGGGTCACTACCCCGTGCAGGCACGCTACCACCAAATACCTCCACGTGGAAGTTTTGATTCGCTAGACTCCCCCCATGCCCGCCGACACGCCAGAGCCTGCCGAGCAGCCCCGCCCGCGGGGCACCTACGCCAAGGGGATCGCTCGCCGACAGGAGATCCTCGATCGCGCCATCGAGGTCTTCGCCGAACGCGGTTCCGACCGCACGAGCCTGCGAGCGATCGCGCGCGAAGTGGGCGTCACGCACGCCGCCCTCACCCACTACTTCGGGTCTCTCGAAGAGCTGCTCGTCGCCGTCTACGAAGAGAGCAACGCCCCGGGACGGCAGCCGGATCCTCCGTCGGCCGACGCGACGCCGGTCGAGATGATGATCGAGTCGGCACGCTTCAACCGCGCGATCCCCGGTCTCGTGCAGTTGTATTCCACGCTCGTCGCATCGGCGCTCGAGGAGGGCCACCCGGCGGCGCGCACGTTCGCCACCGGCCGTTTCGCACGTCTGCGCGAACGGCTCGCCGAGACCGTTCGACGACAGCAGGAAGACGGGCAGATCCGGAAAGACGTCGACGCGGATGCCGTCGCGGCTCTCGTCGTCGCGGCGTCGGACGGCCTCCAGACGCAGTGGCTGCTCGATGAGACCGCACCACAGCACGAGGCGCTCGCGCTGCTCGATCGGCTCCTGCGCCCACCCGCCTGAGCGGCGGCGGACCGGCCGGGCGCACCCACCGTCGAGCTAGGCTCGAAACGTGACGCCCGTGCCGCAATCCCCCTACGCCCGGGCACTCGGCGAGCGCATCGACGAGCTGCACCCTCGGCTGCGCGCCTACTTCTCGGCGGTCCCCGACGGCGCCGTCGGCATCGGCGAGGGCGTGTTCCACGTCGTCGGTACGCCGCGGCGGTGGCTCTGGCTCGTCCTCCGCGTCCTCGAACGTCGCGGCGTCGTCGCCGCCGTCTGGGAGCGCGACGTACCGTTCCGCGTCGAGAACCGCACGATCGCGTCCCGAGCCATCGGCGAGCGCACGTTCCATTTCGCCCGCGGCCCGTGGGTCATGCGCGATGCGGTCGCACTCACCCGGCACGGCCGCGTGCTCGACGAACTCGGTGAACCCGGACTCATCGCGGCCTGCTTCGACGTCGATGTGCGCGACGGCGCGCTCCGGCTCACCAGCCGGGCCGTCGGTGTGCGACTGGGGCGGCTCCGAATGCGCATCCCCCGCCTGATCGCACCCGTCGTCCGCCTCACGGAGCGCTTCGACGACGACATCGACCGGCAGCAGGTGGCGCTCACGATCGACGCGCCTCTCCTCGGCCGCGTGTATGAATACCGCGGCGATTTCGAGTACCGCGTCCCGCCCCTCGCGGAGGTCCCCCGCATCGCAGATAAGGAGCAGTCCGCATGAGCGCAGGCCGAGTCGTGATCGGTGGATCCACGGGCTTCATGGGCAGCCACCTCGTCTCCCGGTTCCGCGCCGAGGGCCGCGAGGTCGTCACGATCTCCCGCTCCGGCGCCGACATCCGCTGGGGCGATCAGGTCGAGATCGACCGCGCGGTCGACGGCGCATCCCTGGTCATCGGCCTCGCCGGCAAGAGCGTCAACTGCCGGTACACGCCGGAGAACCGCGCGGAGATCTTCCGGTCGCGGCTCGACACCACCACCTCGCTGAGCACGGCGATCGCCCGCGCGTCGGCACCCCCGGCGCTGTGGGTGAACTCCTCGACGGCCACGATCTACCGGCACGCCGAAGACCGTCCGATGACCGAGTCGACCGGCGAGCTCGGCACCGGCTTCTCGGTCGAGGTCGCGAAGGCCTGGGAGAAGGCACTGTTCGCCGACGAGCTGCCCGCCACCCGTCGCGTCGCCCTTCGCAGCGCGATCGTGCTCGGCCACGGCGGCGTGCTCGGGCCCCTGAAGAACCTCGCCAGGCTCGGGCTCGGCGGCCCGCAGTACGACGGCCGGTGGCCCGCGAGTGCGGCGCGACGCCGGGCCGGTACCGTTCACCACTTCCGCGCGCGCCGCGGGAGTCAGCAGTTCAGCTGGGTGCACATCGACGACGTCGCGCGCATCATCGACTTCATCGAGCAGACGCCGTCACTCGACGGTCCCGTCAACGTCGCATCCCTGAATCCGGTCGACAACGTCGAGTTCATGGCGACGATCAGGCGAGTGCTGGGTGCTCGCATCGGCCCGCCGCTGCCCCGCTGGATGCTGGAGCTCGGGGCCATCGGCATCCGCACCGAGACCGAACTCGTGCTGAAGAGCCGATGGGTGCTGCCGGAGAAGCTCACCACCGCGGGCTTCGAGTTCCGTCACCCGCAGCTGGAAGAGGCGATCCGCGAGTCGTTCGACCGCGGCGAGGTCTCCGTCTAGGAGGCGGCGCCGGCGGAACCGGAGGGGGCGTCCCCCTCGCGGCGACGCCTCTCGACCTCTTCGCGGAGCCGCCATTCCTCGATCTCGCGGTCGAGATCGGCGATCTGCTGCTCGGTCGTTCGGGTGTCCGCCGGCGGCGAGGGGCGCACGTCGGTGCGGGTGGCGGTCGGTCGCTCGGCGCGGCGCACGCGAGGGATGGAGATGCCGGCCTCGCCGTACTCGCGTCCGATGGCGAACCACAGCACACTGCCGACGAACGGCAGCAGGATCACGATGATGATCCACACCATCTTCGGCAGGTGCTTCACCAGGGCGCTGTCGCGGGTGATGATGTCGATCAGTGCGCCGATCATCAACGCGATGACGAGGAGCGAGAACAGGAACGGCATGAGTTCAGGGTAGACGACGGTGTGACGTGGCGCGCGGGCCGAGCCGGTTCTACGGCAGCAGGTGTCCGGCGGCGCGGAACAGTTCGTACCACTCGGGCCGGGTGAGCTCGAGGTCGGCGCCCATCGCGGCCTCGTGCACGCGCTGAGGTGTGGTCGTGCCCAGGACCACCTGCATGCCGGCGGGGTGACGGGTGATCCAGGCGGTCGCGATGGCGATCGGAGTCACGCCGTACGACGCCGCGAGGCGATCGATCACCGCGTTCAGCTCGGGGTACTCGGGATTGCCGAGGAACACCCCGTGACCGCGGCCGTCCTGGAACGGCGACCAGGCCTGGATCGTGATGCCGTTGATGCGGCAGTGCTCCACGATGCCGCCACCGTCGCGCACGGCGCTCTGCTCGTGGCCGGCGATGTTCGCCGCGACCGGCTGAGCGAGGATCGGCGCATGGGTGATCGACAGCTGCAGCTGGTTGGCGACCAGCGGCTGCCGGACGGCCGTGCGGAGCAGGTCGATCTGCCGCGGCGTGTGGTTCGAGACGCCGAAGGCGCGGACCTTGCCCGCGGCCTCCAGGTCGTCGAACGCGCGGGCGACCTCTTCGGGCTCGACGAGGATGTCGGGGCGGTGGAGCAGCAGCACGTCGAGGCGGTCGGTCTGCAGGGCGGCGAGCGACCCTTCGGCCTGGGCCACGATGTGCTCGTACGAGAAGTCGAACATCCCCTGCGCCGGCACGATCCCGCACTTGGTCTGCAGCACGATCTCGTCGCGCTCGGAGGCGCTGAGCTGCAGGGCACCGGCGAAGCGCGCTTCGCAGTGGTGCATGCTCCCGCCGTAGATGTCGGCGTGGTCGAAGAAGTCGATGCCGGACTCCCGCGCGGTGGCGTAGAGCGCCCGGATGTGCGCCTCGTCTTTGTCGTTGATACGCATCATGCCGGCGATGACGGCGGGGGCGGTGGACGATCCGAACGGCACGGTCTTCATGCGCACCACGCTACTGTGCGCCGCCGACGTCAGCCGTCGTCGGTGGTCGACGCCGGGAGGAGTCTCGTGATCGGGATGTCGAGCGCAGCGGCGATGGCGGCGAGGTCGACCACCGTGAAGTCGGCCTGACCCTCCAGCAGCTCCGCGAGCGCGTCCGGAGCGATGCTCGAGAGGTCGGCCAGTCGAGAGAATGACAGCCCCGCGTGAATTCGCGCGCCGTTCACGGTCGATGCCAACATCTGACGCAGTTCTGTCCCCATACGCCTACGCTAGTACCCCGCACGGACACGCAGACCTGTCGATTGCACCATAATGGCAGCATTCTGGAGTCGGCGCGCTGCTATCGTGAGCCGGGTGAAGACACCGGCCGAGGAATTCAACAACGCCGTGGGGCGCCAGATCCGCGGCGAGATCGCCGCCTCCAGGAGCAGCATCGCGGCGATGGCGCGGACCATCGGCATCGCGCGCAGCGCCCTGGACAACTACGTCACCGGCAAGCGCGCCATACCGGTCCCGGTCGTCTACTCGGTCTGCGCCGCTCTCGACCTCGAGCCCCACGTGCTCTTCGCTCGCGCAGAGGAACGCCTCAGAGCAGACGGGGAGACGACCGCGCGCATCACCCCGATCCGCCCCACCCCCGATGTCGCCGGTCCGCGAGAAGATACCCGCGAGGTCGCCTTCGAATCCCGCACGTCGCACGACTCGGATACGGACGACCTCTACGACTAGCGGCGCACACACTGCCGCCCCGGCACGGTGAGGAGGAGAGCGATGGACGACCTTCTCCACCTCGCCGAGGAACAGCGACTGCGCATCGTCGAGCGACCCGGCCGCACGCGCGGCGGCTTCGATCCCCTGACCCGCACGATCCGACTCAGTCCCGGCATGAGCGCGCGCACCACACGCAGCGTGCTCGCCCATGAGCTCGGGCACGCGCAGTTCGGGCACACTCCCGCGCGCGTGCCCGTCATCCGTGCGCAGCAGGAGCGCCAGGCCGACGAGTGGGCGGCCTGTCGGCTGATCACCCCGCGTGCCTATGCCGAGGCAGAAGAGCTCCGCGGGCCGCACCTGGCCAGCCTGGCCTTCGAGCTGGGAGTCACCATCGAGCTGGTCACCGCCTACCAGCAGCTCCTGCGTCAGGGAGCCGTCCCGGTCGCTGGTTGAATACCGTCATGGCTTTTCTCGTCACTCCCGCCCCCGTCACCCTCACCGGCGAACTCGTCGAACTCCGTCCGCTCGAACGCTCGCACGTCGACGGTCTCATCGATGCCGTGCAGGAGGGCGACCTGTGGAAGACGGCCTGGTACACCTCGGTTCCGGCGCCGGACGGCGTGGCCGCGGAGGTCGACCGACGCCTCTCGCTCATCGAGAAGGGCGAGATGGTGCCGTTCACCGCTTTCGGTGCCGACGGACGCGTTCTCGGGCTCACCTCGTACTACGACATCGTCGCGGATGTCCCGCGGCTGCACATCGGCTATACCTGGAACCGTCCGTCCGCTCACGGCACGGGCACGAACGCGGAGTCCAAGCTGCTGCTGCTCCGGCACGCCTTCGAGACGCTCGGGGTGTTCCGCGTCGGCCTGACCACACAGTGGGTCAATTTCCAGTCCCGCACGGCGATCGAGCGGCTCGGAGCCAAGCAGGACGGCGTGATGCGGGCCATGAGCCGCTACCGCAACGGCGCGCTGCGCGACAGTGTGGAGTACTCGATCATCGAACCGGAGTGGCCCGCGGTAAGGGCCAACCTCGAGGCGCGGCTCGCTAAACGACGCTGAGCGGACGGCGTTGCCGTCCGCGACGGATCACTCGGTGGCGTTGCCCGACCAGTTGTTCGCCCGACGCGTGGCCGAGCCCCGCTGGCGGAAGATGAATGCCATGGCCAGCGTGACGAGCAGGAGGCCGCCGCAGAAGGCGAGCGCGTTGAGGGCCGGCAGCCCGAACGAGATGCCCATCAGCAGGATGCCTCCGATGAAGAGGATCATGAAGAAGAGGAAGCTGAGGATCACGGGATCTCCTGTCGTCGGTACCATCTACCAGGATAGCCCCGACGCGGAAACCCCCTGTGCACGCGTGTGCTCGCCTGCTCTGCTGTGATCATGAAGACACCACTGACCGCGGTCGCCGTCTCGTGCACGCTGAAGCCGTCGCCCGCCTCCTCCAGTTCCGACCTCCTCGCGACGCAGCTGCTCGATGCACTCGCCGGGCACGGCGTCACGGGAAGCCTCGTGCGCGCCGTCGACCTGTCGATCAGCCCCGGAGTGCAGAAGGACATGGGTGACGGCGACGAGTGGCCGGGCGTGCGCCGACGCATCCTCGACGCCGACATCCTCGTGTTCGCCACTCCCACGTGGATGGGACAGCACTCCAGCGTCGCGCAGCGCGTGCTCGAACGCCTCGACGCCGAGCTCGGCGAGACAGACGCGCGAGGACGGCCCACCCTCTTCGACAAGGTCGCGATCGCGGGCATCGTCGGCAACGAGGACGGAGCCCACCACATCGCGGCGATCCTCTTCCAGTCGCTGAACGACGTCGGTTTCACCATCCCGGCCCAGGGCTCGGTCTACTGGAACGGGGAGGCGATGCACACCACCGATTACAAGGACCTCGACGAAACCCCCGAGAAGGTCGCCTCCTCGATCGGGACGGCGGCGCGGAACGCCGCGCACCTCGCCCGGCTGCTCAAGGCACAGGAGTACCCGGCGAGCTGAGGTCGAGCACCCACTCGTTCTCGGAGAGGTCGGCGCCTCGGAACTCCTCCGTCTTCGTGCCGACCAGCGCGAATCCGTTCCGACGACAGACGCCGTTCGACGCGGGGTTGTCGACGCCGGGGAATGCCGTCAGGAAGCGCCTGTCCCCTCGATGTGCGCGGGCATCGTCGATGAGCAGGGCGAGGGCTTTCGATGCGACGCCGCGCCCCTGCGCCTCGGGGCGGACGAACCAGCCGGTCTCGAGGGCGGGCTCGCCCCGCCAGTCCATGCGCCAGTAGCCGATCGAACCGAGCGACGCCCCCGCGGCATCTTCGATCACGAACATCCTCGCCTCGCCGGAAGCCACGAGCCGCAGGTAGCGGGCCTGGCGTTCGACGACCTGTTCTTCGGTCTCCGGACCGTTCAGATGGGCCGTCATCTCCGGGGTATTGGCGGCATGCAGCAGTTCGAGGTCGTTCTCGGACCAGAGTCGGAGCCTGAGGGATTCCATGCACGGATGGTCCCACGAGGCACCGACGTATCGCGGGTCGGATCACCGACGGAAGGTGATGACCTCATCCCGGCGCGATTTCTCGAGCGTCAGACCAGCGAGCTCGAGGCGGCGATACACCCGCTTCGGCAGTGGCGGAAGCTCGGCGGAGAACCCTCGGGGCGGCTTCGCGATCCCGGTGACCACGGAGAGGTCGACGCCCGACCCGTCGCGCACTTCGAAGCGTGCGTAGTCGCTCCGGGTCCGCCAGCGCAGGAGCTCGAGTTCGCGGAACGGGATGGTGTGGTGGGCCTCACCCACGCGCACGCGGAGTTCGTCGTTGCCGAAGGCGACCGCGCACTGCTGCGTGCGGCGGCGCAGGATCGCCGTGAACGCCAGGTACACGGGCAGTCCGACCACGATCCCGAGGAGGAGGATGGCGATCCGCGGCCCCATCCGCATCACGATGTCATCGAGCGCGATCAGCGCGACGACGCCGAGGAGCCCGAAGACCAGGACGATCGCCACGATCGCCTGGGTGAGACTGCGCATCCGCAGCTCGATGCCGGGGAACCGCACGACCGAACCGTCGCCGCTCTCCTCGCGTTCCCACTCCGGGGTCACGGGCAGCGGCCGCTTCTTCGCATCGCGGCGCGCGAACAGATCGGTGACGCGACTGAGCAGCCCGAGCCAGATCCACCCGACCGCGGGGATCGCCGCCATCTGCAGCACCACGGCGACACCGCGAACAGCGTTCGGGAACGGGTCGAGCAGGTCTCCCCCGAACTCGATCACCGAGGCGACGAGCACGCCCAGAACAACGGCCACGATCACGTGGAGGATCGCGCCGTTGCGGGCGGGCACCATGTCGAACGTCGCATTCACGAACGCGAAGCCGAAGCACCAGCCGCCGATCAGCATGAGCAGGAAGGGGAAGAAGCTCAGATCGTCGCCGGCGAGCGTGAAGCCGACGGCGGCGAGCAGCAGCACCGCGCCCCAGAGGAGCGGGTTGCGCACCAGTTTCCGGGTCACTGTGGTGCGCACCCGCGCGTCGGCGGTGGTGTTCTCCGTCATCGGGATCAGCGCCCCTGCCCTCGTGCCGAGCGGACGATCTCCTCGAGCCGGCGGAGATAGGCGTCGAAGGACTCCCGCCCCGCCTCGGTCAGGGCGATGCGACGGGCCCGCTGATCGGTGGGGCTGTTCGTCACGACGACCACTCCCGCATCCGTCAGAGCCGATACATGCTTCGACAGCGCCGACTTGCTCACGCCGACCAGGCGGAGCAGCGTCGAGAACTCGATGTAGTCCGCGGGGGCCAGTGCGGAAAGAACGCTCAATCGCACCGGCTCATGCAACAGCGGATCGAGCCGCGGCGCCACCGCGTCCTCTCCCTGCGCCTCACTCATCTCGCTTCCCGGATGCCGCCGCGGCCGGAACGCTCGCGAGGCGCTGCAGACCCGGTCGGCAGACGAGGAGGATCACGACGACGGCAGCCAGCGCTCCGATGGTGTTGGGGAGGACCCATCCCGCCGCCCGGACCGGGAGCTGTACGGCGGCGAATGCGGCGAGCGCCAGCAGGGCACCACCCCAGACCAGCCATGCGCCGCGACGGTCGGACCAGGTCAACCGCAGCCGGATCGACAGCATCGAGAAGAGACCGACGATCCCCAGCACGATGAACGCCGAGAGGTAGACCATATCCATGTCGAGCATCAGCCCGATCGCCAGTGCTCCCGCCGACGCCACGAGGGAGGCGATCCATGCCCCGTTCCGCACTGACACGCTCTTCGTCTGCTTCACGGCCGCGAGGCGGGCCGCCGCTTCGTTGCTGTCCATGATTCCCCTCTCGAAGTTCGTTTCCTGTAAAGAAACTAACATGTGGTTTCCTCACAGGCAATCACTGCGGAGCGAGTCAGCACGAGGCGGGTCGGAAGCGGGTGAAGGTGCGGGTGGCACCCGGGTGAGCGTTACGGGTGATTTCGCGTCGTCGCCACGTTCGCACGGGCGCGCGCGACCAATAATCACCAGAGAGCCCGTGACCCCTCCGGCCGCGGGCGAATCATCGACGAGAGGACGTGCGGCGCTCATGTGCACACGAGTTGTCTGGCCCGATGCCAATGGTGCAGTCATCGTTGGCCGAAACATGGACTTCCATATGGACCTGCTCTCCAACCTCTGGAAGCTCCCCCGTGGCATCGAGCGCTCCGACGGCGTCCATGGCACACTCACCTGGAAGGCCAAGTACGGAAGCATCATCGCGACGGCGTTCGACCTCATCGCGTGCGACGGCATGAACGAGAAGGGGTTCGCGGGTCACATCCTGTGGCTTGCCGAATCCGACTACGGCAAACCGGAAGCGGATGCGACTCAGCTGAGCCAGGCGGTGTGGCTGCAGTACTATCTCGACAACTTCGCCACGGTCGCCGAAGCCGTCGCGTGGACGAACGAGTCGCAGGTGCAGATCGCTCAGCTCTTCGACCCGACGGGGCACCTCGTTCCCACGCTGCACCTGGCGATAAACGACGCGAGCGGCGACTCGGCGATCATCGAGTACACCGACGGTAAGCCGAAGGTCTACCACAGCCGCGAGTACCAGGTGATGACCAACTCCCCGACGTTCGACAAGCAGCTCGAGCTCGTGAAGGAGGTCGAAGGTCTCGGCGGTGACAAGCCGCTCCCCGGATCGACCTTGGCCAGCGATCGCTTCGCGCGCGCCTCCTTCTATGTGGCTCACCAGAAACAGCCGAAGACGCAGATCGAGGCGATCTCGGCGATGTTCAGCATCATCCGCAACGCCGCACAGCCGTTCCGCACGCCGGAGGAGGGCAAGCCCGACGCGTCGCAGACCATCTGGCAGGTCGTGCTCGACCTCACCAACATGCGCTACGCATTCGAGTCGACGACCCGACCGAACATCGTGTGGGTCGATTTCGCCGACATGAGCTTCACGGAGGGCACCAAAGTCCTCAAGCTCGACCTGGTGGGGCGACTGGCGTTGGAGGGCGGCCTGGTCGGCAACGCCAGCCACCATTTCGCGGATGTCGGAGAGCTCGGCCAGCAGGTGCTGGCCACCGGGACCGAAGCACTCGAGTTCGTGGCGCGCAAGCAGGACGAGTTCGCCGCGATCACGAAGGCCGTTCAGAGCCTGGTCGGTGAGAAGAAGCCCCACGCCGCATAACGCCCGACACCGCCCGATCGACTCTCGAGGAAACGCCTATGCACGCTGCACCCACGTCCACGAAGACCGCCTTCGACGGCATCCGCATCGCCATCGGCGTGGGGGGATCGCTCGCCCTCATCGTCGGAGTGGTGATCCTCGTCTGGCCGGGCAAGACCGCGATGGCCGTCACCGCTCTCGTCGCCGCCTACGCGATCGTCGCGGGTGTCATCTACGCGGCCATCGGCGGGCTGAGCAGGACGAAGGGCGGATGGGCGCGCGTCGGCCACGTGCTGCTCGGCCTGATCTTCATCGTCGCCGGGGTGATCGCGTTCACGAGCCTCGGTCAGACGGCGGTCTGGCTGGGAGCCTTCCTCGGCGTGCTCGTCGGCATCCTGTGGATCGTCGAGGGTGTCGTCGCGCTGAGCACCCTCTCCCAAACCGGCTCAAGGGTCTGGTCGATCGTCTTCGCGATCTTCTCGATCGTGGCCGGAGCGGTGCTGCTGTTCGCACCGCTGTGGGGCGCCATGGTGCTGTGGATGCTGATGGGTATCTCGCTCATCGTCCTCGGCGTGGTGAACATCGTGCGAGCGATCACGTTCGGTCGCGTTCCGCGTTGATCACGGACGGTCGCGCTGGCTGCAGGTGGCCAGCGCGACCGTCCGTGGTCGATGCGGCGAACGGGATCAGTCGCTCATGGAGGCAGCGAGCAGACGCATGCGCGTCGCGATGCGGATCGCCTCTTCTCGAGTCGAACACCCCAGCTTGCGATAGATCGAGCGCAACTGCGACTTCACGGTGTTCGGCGACACGTGGAAGCTCGATGCCATGTTCGCCGTCGAACGCTGCGCCGGCAGCGCGTTGAGGATGCGGAGTTCGCCCGAGGTCAGGGACGGTCGCGCTTGGAGGTCACGGAACACGATGCCTTCCGTCACCACGACCCACTGCTCGGCGGCTTCCGCATCCAGCACTTCCTTGATGCGATCCACGAGCTGTCGCGGCATGACCTCCAGCAGGCGACGGCGGTCGGCGCGCTGGGAGATCCTCGAGATTTGGCGTGCGGTCTCCGCATCGATCTCGCCCGTTCGCGCGAGCTCGAGCCATCCCGAGAGAAGCACGGCTTCGGCGCGCTGCGCGGGTCCGAGCGTCTGATCCGATGCCAGCGCGCGAAGCTCGTGTGCCGCCGTGTCCAGCCGACCGTCGTGGAGCGCGAGATGGGCGGTCGCCAGCAGGGTGAGCACGCCGACCTTGGGGTTTTCCTTGACGACCGTCCAGGCATACGCGGAGTCACCCGTGGCGATGAGCGCCTCGATGGTCGAGGAGGCGACGACGTCGGCGGCGAACGAGCCCCGCTGAGTCGGATGTCCGTCCGAAGCCAGTCGGATCGCCTCGAGCGCATCCTCCGGCCGATGCCGCGAGAGATAGGCGCGGCAACGGGCCAGCAGAGCGAACGGCCAGTTGAGTTCGATGCTGTCGACCGGGCACGCTCCCGACAGCAACTCGTCGACGTCACCCGACCGGCGGTCCACGGCGATGAGCGCCCTGGCGATGAGCTCGGACGACATCGTCGCGCTCGCATGGAGGGCGGTCACCTCCGGCATCTCTTCGGCCTCGGCGAGCGCGCGTTCCGCCTCGCTCAGAGTGCCGCGGATCGCGTGTGCGAGTGCGGTTCGGGCGAGAGCCATACGTTCGGCGTACTCCTGCCCGGAGAACTTGCCCAGCTGACGAGCCGTCGCGAACTCCAACAGCGCCCGCCCCGAGTCGCCGGCGGCGAGCATCGTGGTCCCGATCTGATGATGGAGGAACCACAGGGGCCCGTCGATGCGTTCCCGACCCTCGGCTGCCGTCTCGAGAAGGCGATCCTCGAGCCGCCGCGCGTAGACCATGGCGGCCGTGACGTCGCCGTTGACGCGGAACGAGAGCATTTGGGCAAGAGTGAGGAAGTCGAGCTCATCGGCGCTCATCAGGCGCGCATCCTGGGCGTGCGGGACCGGCTGATAGGCCCGAGCCCTGCGGGCGAGCACGGCCGTCATCGGATGGATCACTCGAAGAATGGGATGCCGGTCGAGCAGACTGCTCGGCAGCTCGACGACGGCTGCCGTCAATGCGTCGGGATGCGTCGTGTAGAGCGGCCATACGTTGGAGACGACGGTGCGGGCGATGGTTTCTGGATGTCCGGCACGCACTGCCTTCGCGAGCTCATCGCGGGCGCGGTCCGTGTCGGTGAGGTTCATGCGGGCCCCACCCAGGCTCTTTCCGGAGAGGTTCGAGGTGTTCGCACCACGACGGGACGGAGGAGCTCCCGCCGAAGGACAGTCGTGCACTTGTCGTTAAAAGCGGTCGCTCGAAGCATCGTTACCCCCTGCTCTGCCGACGCTCTGGGGAAGCGCCGGTCCTGTAAGACGAGAAACCAACCCCCTCGGTTCCTCGCTGACTCCTTCCTAATATATTGGCGGGCTCGGGGCGCAGATCACCGTCGGACATCACCCGGGTGTTCACCCCGGTGACACCCGGGCGACCACCCGGGCTGTCCGGCATCCGGGCCGCTGAGGACCCGACCCGCACCGCTCATTCCGTGCGAGCCTCCGCCCGCGACAGGGCGAACACCCCGCTCATCGCCACCACTCCCGCCGCCGCCAACGCCAGGAACGCCCACATCGGCGCGCCGCTCGCCTCGCCCAGGATCGCGATCCCCAGCACGACGGCGACCGCGGGATCCACGACGGTGAGCCCCGCGACGACGACCTCCGGGCGGTTGAAAGCGTGGGCCTTCTGCACGAAGTAGATCGAGAGCCCCCCGGCGACTCCGATGCCCAGAATGCAGGCGATGGTCAGAAGGTTGGCGACATCCCACTTCAGACCGCCCGAATGGAAGGCGGACTGCACACGGAGGATGACGGTCTTGCCGAGGGTCGCCACGAAGGCCGAGTAGATGCCGCCGAGAAGCACCCAGACGACCGGAGGCGTGCGCCGGCGCCGCCCCACGATCCCGACCACCGCCGTGGTGACCAGCAGCACGGTCAGCACGACCAGCACCGCGATGAGCTGCACATCGGTGATCGCGTGCTGCGTGCTCACCATCGCCGCGACGGTCACGAACCCGGCCACCCCGAGCACACAGATGGCGATGGCTCGCACCACCTGACGGGAGGGCGCTCTCTTGGCGAACACTGCCGTCAACAGGGCGGTGAACACCAGTGCGACGACGCCCACCGGTTGCACGACCATCAAGGGCGCGAATGTGAGACTGCCCATCTGCAGGAGCACGGTGACTCCGAGGAGGAGAGTGCCGAGCAGCCAGAAGTGGTTGCGAAGGAGGTTCATGGCCTTCGAACCGTCGACTCCGCGCTCCGCTGCGGCCTCCATGGCACGCACACCTCGCGCCTGCAGCAGATTGCCGACCGCGAGCGCAGCGGCAGATCCGACCGCCAGAGCGATGCCGATCAGCGGTGCCGAGTCGAGTTCCATGGTCATCTCTCGCTTTCGAGGTGGAGCTTCACACTGATCTCGAAGGCATCGAGCTCATCGAGCACATATCGGAGGGCGGTCGTGCTGTGGCGTCCGGACCGGCCGAGTTCATGCAGGCGCTCCCGCATGACCGCGATCAGGGCGAGCTGGAACTCGAGCACCTCCGGGGAGTCTGCACCGCCACGGGGATCGAGCGGCGCGACGAATCCCGCCGTCGGGAGCGAAGAGATCGCAGCGGAGAACGGCGTGCGCCCGCGACGCTGCAGAGTGCCACCGTCGATCGCGGCTTGCGCGGCGTCACGCAACTGTTCGTCGATGCTGCGGATCTCGTCGCGCGGCGGGCCGCTCGCCCCTGCCGCCCGGAGTCCGAGGAGGCGTGCCAGCACAGGAAGGGTCATCCCCTGCAGCAGCAGACTGCCCGCCGCGACGAGAAACGCGATGAAGACCAGCAGGTCGCGCGACGGCACGTCTGGGGGCAGCATCTGCGCCGCCGCGAGAGTGACCGCACCACGCATGCCGGCCCACACGATCATCGCATTGTGCTTCCAGGTCAGCGGCGACGCGTCGAAGTACTCGATGTCGGCGCGCATCCGTCCCGCAGTGCGCCTTCTGGAGCCACCCCCGTCTGCGGAGAGGCGACGGCGCATCGATCTCGTCACCCTCGCGGCGTGCACATGCATCATGGGGAAGACGTACGCGGCACGGACCGCGATCAGGATCACGAGCGCCACCGCAGCGATGGTGATGCCGGCGAGCAGCCCTTCTTCTGCTTCGAGATTGCTCTCGACGATCCCCCACAACTCGAGTCCCATGAGAAGGAAGACGGCACCCTCGAGGAGGAACGCGATCGTGCGCCACGTGATCTTGTCGGAGATGCGCTGTTCGGGTGTGAGCCATCGCACGGACCCCTGCCCGCAGACCACGCCCGCCACGACCGCCGCGACGAGGCCGGAACCGCCGAGTGCTTCCGTCGGCAGATAGGCGATGTACGGGATCGTCAGGCCCAGAGCGGTGTTCGCCGTCGCGCTCGTGGTCCATGCCCGCAGGCGCAGCGCCAGCCACCCGGCGACCGCGCCGACGACGATGGCGGAGAGCACCGCCCAGGCGAACGATCCGAGAGTGGTGAGGAACGAGAACCCGGACGCCGCGGCGACGATCGCCGTGCGCAGAAGCACGAGTGCGGTCGCGTCGTTGAGCAGGGATTCCCCCTCGAGCACGGTCACCACGCGTCGCGGCACTCCGAGCCGGCGCACGATCGAGGTCGCGACGGCATCCGTCGGGCTCAGGATCGCACCGAGCGCCACCGCCAGGGGGAAGCCGAGACCGGGTATCGCCCAGAAGAAGAACAGCCCGAGCACCACGGCACTCACGATCACGAGGAGCACGGACAGGCCGCCGATCGCCGCGAGGTCGCGACGGAACTCGATCGCCGGGGCGGAGACGGCGGCCGAGAACAGCAGTGGGGGCAGCACACCGACCAGGATCAGTTCCGGAGGCACGGACACTGCCGCCACCCCGGGAATCAGACTGACGCACACACCGACGGCGACGAGGATCAGCGGCCCCGCGATGCCCGTCCGCTGCGACAGCGAGCTCGCGAACACGATCACGAACACCGCGATGATGACGAAGACGAGGACCTCTACCGGCATCCAGAATCCTCACGAGGGGAATCCACGGCTCACCCTGCCAGGTCGGCGACGCCGGCGCCGATGAGCTTGAAACCGAGGATCACGAAGAGCACCGCCATGATGACGGCGTGATTGGTGACGAGCCAGTTGCGCATGCCGGAGAGGCGCACCTCGACCTTGCTCGGTGAGACGACGCTGATGATCCACGGAATCGCCACAGCCGAGATGCCGAAGATGCCGAAGATCAGCACCACGGCCACGACCTGTTCCACCGGCAGCACGGCCTGAGAGATGCGGCCGCCCGCGGCGGCGAGCAGCGGCAGATCCTTGGGCGACAGCGGTCCCGATATCAGGACGCCGACGAAGAACGCCTTCCACGCGGTCAGCCCGTCGAGACTGGCCATCCATTTGGGAGTCTCGTGCGAAGAACGGCCGCGCCACTGCAGCAGCGCGAGCACGAGCAGCCCCGCACCGAGGACGATCTCGATGACGTCGATCGTGATGTGCGGCCCGGAGTCCGGGTCCTCTGCCCCCGCCGCTCGACCGATCAGCACGAGGACGCCGACGAAGAGGATGCCCCACGCATAACACCCCAGGATGAAGGCCGTGCCGTTCGTGCGCCCCTTGCCCGACGTCGCCATCAGGATGACGGCGACGATCGACAACGGGCTGATCGCGACGGCGACGCCCAGTGTCAGCAGATCGGCGAGGACGGCGATCATGCGCGCACCGCCGGGTGCGCATTACGCAGGAACAGGATGATCCAGCTGAAGATGAGCAGAGCCGAGACGAGCTCGACGGCCGTCAGGTTGTAGATGCCGGCGGAGAAGAGCACCGCGAGGATCACGATCACCCCCACGTAGACGAAGCCCAACGCGACGAAGACCTTCGGCATGGTCGGGATGAGCCAGGGGAGCCCGACCACGAGCACCGCGAACGCGACGCACATGCCGGTGGCGACCGTGTTGTGCACGAGGAAGAAACGGTCGACGGGAAAGAGCCCGACACAGGCGAGCAGCGCGCCGAGCAGCACGAAGAGCCCACGGACGGTACCTCGCCGCCGTCGATCCGCATCCGTCGCCGAGGGCAGAGTCGCGGTCCCGAACCGTGCGATCGTCGTGACGATGACGCCCGACACGATCAGGGTGACGTTGAACGTCAGCGCCGAGATGTCGTGGGTGATGCCGAGCGCCGACAGGTTCATCTGCCACCACTGCGGATCCGTCGCACTCAGCATTGCCGTCACCATGCCGACCACGAGGAACACCGCGAGGACGAGGGACAGATGGCGGGGCGTGAGATTCGCCCCGCTCACGAAGGCGAGATATGCGCTGAGCGCCGTGGATGCCGCCGCGAGCACGACCGCCGGCGACGCGAACACCGTCGCCCCGACGAAGCTGTGATCGAGGATGGTCGCCACGCCGATCCACCCGAGAAGAGCGATGGCAGCGTAGGCGGCCGACAACGCGACGAGGTCGAACCACCAGTACCTGGTGCCGTCGGCGGCGCGCATGTCGGTCGGCCTGTCGCGATGCGGACGCAGACGGGATGTCGCGAAACCGGCAGCGGCGGCCACGGCGCCGGCGATCGCCGCGAACTCGCCGAGAGAGTGTCGGCCATCGATCGGGAGCTCGCGGCCCCAGAACACGAAGATCGCGACGATGGCGCTTCCCGCGAAGGCGAACGCGCCGAAGGTGAGGGCGAAGGACTCGTCATCGAGCGCGCGTCGGACGCGACGACGGGTGCCGGTCACCCCTTCATTCGATCTCGCGTCGATCGATGTCGTGCTGCCCATCGCCATCCTCTCCTCCGTCGCCACTGGCCGCTGCGTGTGCGTCATCGGAGGGCGGGCTCGTTGTCCTGGTCGGAGCCCGCCCGACCCGGATGACGGCGACCCCGATCCCAGAACGGAAGAACGATGAGAGAGGCCAGCAGGAAGCAGAGCGCCCCGACGAAGGTGCCGTAGTTCGCGAGACCGTTGTTGAACGCATCTCCGCTGGGCAGGATGAACGCGCCCACGGCCGAGGCACCGAACGCGATGCATCCGACCATGTTGATGAAGACCGACCACCAGGCACGGCGCCCCAGGTCCCAGAGTGTTCGGGCATGGGCGTAGGCCACGAATGCGAGGATGCCGCTGAGGAGGAAGGCGACGGACCCTCCGGCGTCGGGATTCCAGACGAGCTTCTCCTGTGCAGCGATGCTCCGCGCGTGCAGTGCACCGGTCGTGCTCACGTTGAACAGGATCGTCCCGAACGACTGTGTGGCAGCGGCGAGCCACTCCGCCCGGACCATCCGTCCCGGTGCGTAGGCCACCCTGACGGCCACGGCACCGCTGAGGAACAGTTGGATCAGTCCGGCGCCGGTGAAGAACCAGGCGCCGATGAAGAAGAGCAGATTGGACCCGCTCGAGCCCAATCCCTCGCTCAGGCCGGGTGCGGAGCCGGCGGCGAAGAATGCCGAGCCGATCATGAACCCCCAGCACTGCTTCGTGACGCTGGGCACGAAGAGCCTGCGGGGAGGATCGATGCTGGTGGCGGCAACGGTCATCGTCGCTCTCCTCTCATCTCGGTATGACTCGAAGGCGCGATCGGGGAGGGCGCGCGATGGCGCCCTCCCCGATCGGGCGGATCAGTGGTGGAAGTGCGATCCGCTGCTCGCGGTATCGGGAAGCGGGGTCGTCAGCGCCTCGAGGAACGCCACCTCGCCCCGGATGTCCGCAAGCAGAGCCGATGCGAGGTCACGGCTGAGTCCGACCTTCACGACGATGCGCTGCAGGACGACATCCGACATGTCGTCGGCCATCGGGTAGGCGGGGACGAGCCATCCCTTCATTCGCAGACGATCGGCGAGGTCGTACAGAGTCCACTTGTCGGTGTGTCCGTCCTTGAGCACCCAGGCGAAAACGGGGATCGTGTCGCCCTTGCTGATCAGGTCGAACGGGCCGATCTTCGCGATCTCACTCGAGAGGTAGGTGGCGACGTCGATCGAGTTCTGCTGCACCTCGCGATAGCCCTCGAATCCGAGACGGAGGAACTGGTAGTACTGCAGCAGCACCTGCGCGCCGGGGCGAGAGAAGTTCAGCGCGAGCGTGGGCATGTCCCCGCCGAGGTAGCTCACGTGGAAGATCATGCTCTCGGGCAGCACGGCGGTGTTGCGCCAGACCACCCACCCGACACCGGGGTAGACGAGGCCGTACTTGTGGCCCGACGTGGAGATGGAGTTCACCCGGTCCAGCTGGAAGTCCCACACCAGGTCCGGCTGGCAGAACGGTGCGACCATCGCGCCGGATGCCCCGTCGACGTGGATCTTCACGTCGAGGCCGGTCTTCGCCTGGATCTCATCGAGCTTCTTGGAGATCGCGATGGTGTCGTCGTACAGTCCGGTGAACGTCTGTCCGAGGATCGACACCACGCCGATCGTGTTCTCGTCGACGTAGTCCTCGAGGTTGTAGCCGTCGAGGATGATGTGATCCGGGCTCACCGGCACGTAGCGCGGCTCGACGTCCCAGTAGTTGCAGAACTTCTCCCACACGACCTGGACCGCCGCCGACATGATCAGGTTCGGCTTGTCCGTCGACTTGCCCTCAGCGGTGCGCTTCTCCTGCCACAGACGTTTGAGAGCGAGCCCACCGAGCATGCACGCCTCCGACGAGCCGATCGTCGAGGTGCCGATCGTGTCGCTCTTGTCCGGGACGTTCCACAGGTCGGCGAGAATCCGCCAGCAGCGATCCTCGATCGCCGCGGTCGCCGGGTACTCGTCCTTATCGATCATGTTCTTGTCGGCCGCTTCGAGGTACAGCTTCTTGGCCTCGTCGTCCATCCAGGTGCCGACGAACGTCGCGAGATTGAGTCGCGAGTTGCCGTCGAGAATGGACTCGTCGTGCACGATCTGGTACGCCGTCTCCGGCAGGCTGGGGCCCTTCGGCAGCGTGAACTTGTCGAACTCGGTGGCCTCGCCCGGTCGGACGAAGACGGGATTGATGCTGATGGTCGAGTCGATGTTCGTCGACTGCCGGGCCTTGTGCGTGTTGGTGGTCACTTTTTTCGCTCCTACGAAGAGATCGGACGGGTGAAGTGGGATGAGGTGTCAGGACATGTGGTGAGGGTGACTCTCCTCCTATACCTCGACCGGTGGGTAGAGGCGGTCCATGTTGTACTGCCTGTTGCGCCGGGCGGCCAACGTCGAGATCGCGAGGAACACCACTGTGAGAAGGGCGATCGTGCCGATCGCAACCCACAGCCGGTAATCCGCGCCTCCCAGGATCATGAACCTCAGCCCGGTGACGGTGGCCGTCATCGGATCGATCCAATGGATGTACTGGAACGGCAGGGTCGTCACCGCGACCGGGTACACACCTCCGGCGGAGGTGAGCTGCACCATGAGGAAGGCGAGCGTGAGCACGCGGCCCACAGCCGGCCCGAGGACGGCGTTGAACATCTGGATCATGGCCATGAACATCGCGACCATGAGCAGCATGAACCCGAACGTGCCCCAGGGGTTGGCGTACTCCATTCCCAGTCCGAACCGCACGACCAGGTACAGGATCGTCGCCTGCAGGAAGCCGACCGCCAGCGTGGGTGCATAGGAGGCGAGCACGGTTCGGAAGGATCCGAGCCCCTGCGCCAGCGGACGCGCCTGCAGCGGTGTGAAGAGCATCCACGCGATGATGCCGCCGACGAACAGCGCGAGCCCGAAGAAGAACGGTGCGAATCCGTAGGCGAAGGTCTTCGCCTCGTTGTTCGTGACCTGCTTCATCACGACGGGATCGGCCAGCGTCTTGATGAAGCTGGACTGCTGATCGCTGTTCCAGTTGGGGATCAGCTTCATTCCCGATTCGACGCCGCTGGCCAGTTCCGCGGTGCCGGCCACGAGCGCAGGCATGTTCGCGGAGATCTCGTTCGCACCGTCGCTGAGCTGGACCAGGCCGCTCGCGAGCTGGTCCGCGCCCGATCGCAGTTCGTCGGCCTTCCCCGTGACCTGGTTCAGGGTGTTGTTGATGCCGCCGGACTCCACGGCCCGCAGGATCACATTCACGCGACTGCTCGGGTTGTCGAACTCGCCGGCGAGGGTGTCGACGTCGCTGCGGAGACGGTCGAACGCGATCGACACCTCCTGCCCGACACCGCTCTGCTCGATCGATCGCTGCACGCCCTCCAGCCGCTCAGCCAGCTCATCGTCGCCGGAGGCACGCACGTCGTCGATCACCGCCTGCAGATCTGCCCGCGCCCGCGCGTTCGCCTCGGCGATACCCGCCAGAGCGCCGTCGAGGCTGTCGGTGCTGGTGCGAATGGACGAGGCGAACTGCTGCAGTTCGCCCGTCGTGAGACCGTTGGCGTTGACGGCTCGCTCGACCTGCCCGACGGCACCGTCCACGTTGGCCACGAGTTCGTCGAGGGCTGCGGAGAGCGTCCCCGCGCCCGACTTGGCTGTCACCAGCCCCGTGGCGAGTTGATCGGCCCCTGCGCTGAGTTCGTCGACCCCCGAGTTGAGCGTCTCGATACCCGCTGCGGCCTGACGGATCGTGGGCAGCTCCCCCTTGATCCCGGTCGCGACGGCGAGGAAGACCTGCTCCCCCACCTGCGCGGTGACGTCGTTGATGACCTCAGCGGCAGCATCCTGACCGATCACCGTCGACAGGTAGTTGTTGGCGTCGTTGTAGGTGAAGATCAGGTCGGCCTGGCGGGGGTCCCCCGTCGCCGCCGATGCGATCGCCTCGCTGAAGTCCGCAGGGATCGTGATCGTGAACGCATATCGTCCGTGCTCGAGACCTGCGGTGCCCTCGGCCTCATCTACGACGTGCGTCTCGAGCTGTCCGGAATCGACGATCCCCTTCACGACCTGGGTACCCGCATCGAGCGGCTCGCCCATCGCGTCGGCCCCCTCGTCAAGGTTGACGATGGCGACGGGCAGGTGGTTCACGTTGCCGAACGGGTTCCAGAACGCCCAGAGGTACAGCGCGCCGTACAGGAGTGGCATCAGGATGATGACGGCGACGGCGAGACGCGGCATGCGCCCGCGGTAGTAGCGCTTGAAATCGCTACCGGGTGAGAATGCGGCGATCATCGGCCGGTGACCTCTCGTTCCAGGACCGCGAATTCGTGGTCGGTGAGGTTGTGGACCTCGATCACATCGGTGATGCCGTCCTGCTTCTCGACGCCGTTGACGTCGGCCATGATGACGGTCTGCTCGGCTCCGAGAGCGATGAGGCGCTCACGGAGACGCCGGGAGCCCTCGACGCTGGCGAGGGTGTCGACGCCACCGACGACCAGTAGCGGGGGCTTTCGGATGTTGGCCACGGCGATGCGGAAGAGGGCTGCCGTGAACTCCGGCAGCTCCTCGACCATCGCGTCCATCGTCGGCAGCGAATAGTCACCGAATACCGGGCGGCAGATGCGTTCGAGATCCTCGTCGGTCGACTGCGGCACCCACTGGTACCACTTGGCGGCCCACCGCACCTGTTCGGTCACGATGTCGTGCACGCGGATCGTCTGCGGGATGCCGTCGACCTCGTCGACGTTGGCGATCGCCGCCTGACCGAAGAGATGATGCGGCTTGTCGATGCGTCCGAAGGCTTCGAGTCGTCCGGTGGTCGGCTTCATCCGCCCGCTCAACGTCAGCAGGAGCGCCTGACGGCCGCGGCCTCCTGCGCCGACGAGCACCGTGACGCCGCCGGCTCGGACCGTGAGATCGACAGGTCCGTAGATGTGCCCCCAAGAGGCGTCGACACCGATGCCGGTCGCGGTGATCAGCACCTCGCCGAACGTCTCGCTGTGCCCACTGCGTGTGCCGAGACCCTCATCGGTCTCACCCTGATCCGTCGGAGCTGTCATCGCTCTTCCCCTTCGATTCGCCCTGAGATTGCCGATCGGAGCCGACATGGCCTCAGGCCTCGTTCTTGATGACCTGGCCGCCCTTGACGATGAGCGCGAAGTTCGTGTCAGGGTCGGCGATGAGCGAGAGGTCTTCGATCGGGTCTCCGTTGACCAGGATCAGGTCCGCCCAGGATCCTTCCGCGATGACGCCGAGCTTCGCACCTCGGTAACTGTTGCGCTCCCCCGCGAGCTCGAACAGCGACGCGTTGCTGGAGGTGAGCATCGTGAGGGCGTCCACATTGCTGTAGAAGTCACCGAGGCGCGCGGCCATGACGCTCTGGCGGGCCGCCGACTGCGGCTCGAGCAGCAGATCGGTCCCCCATGCGGTCTTCACGCCGTATTGCTTCGCCCAGCCGTAGACCTCATCGGTGCCGTGGCAGATCTCGGTGTTCTTGGCGGCACGCACCGGGTCGGGGTAGTGGTGGTCGTCCTCGGCGAAGGGCTGCATCGAGAGCCAGGCGCCCTTCTCGGCGATCAGCGCGATCGTCGCCTCGTCCGCGAGGTGTCCGTGTTCGATCGATGTGACGCCGGCATCGAGAGCGCGCGTGATTCCGGCGGGCGTGTAGACGTGGGTGGCGACGTAGGTGCCGTAGTCGGTCGCTGCCTGCACGGCGGCTCGGATCTCATCCGGCGTGTACTGCAGAGTGTTCAGCGGGTCGTACATCGACGCAGCGCCACCGCCGAGGGTGAGTTTGATCTGGCTCGCCCCCATCTTGAGCTGCTCCCGGACAGCCGCCAACACGCGCGGTACTCCGTCGGCGACGCGGGTGAAGTGGATGTCCTCGGTCCGGCTCGGCGCACCGCCGAACTCCTCCGGAACGTCGTAGACGAACGAGAAGTCAGCGTGTCCCGATGTCTGCGAGATCATCGCCTGGCTGGGGAAGATGCGCGGCCCCTCGAATACACCGCGATCGATGAGCGACTTCACCGGAGCGGTGTCACCACCCATATCCCGCACCGTCGTGAACCCGCGCAGCAGCATCCGCTTCGCCTCGGCGATCGTGTTCCCGTACAGCGCGCCTGTCGGCCCCTGGAGGAACTCCATCATGCTGTTGGCGTTACCCATGAGGTGCACGTGGGCATCGCTCAGGCCCGGCATCAGGAAGCGCCCTTTCGCGTCGATCTCGATGACGCCGTCGGAGGCGTCGCCAGCGACGGGAGCCGAGGATACGGCCACGACGAAGGGACCTTCGATCAGGACATCGACGTTGTCCTGTGTCTTCGCGTTCACGCCGTCGAAGACGCGGGCGTTGCGAATGATCATTCTCTGAGGTGCGTGCGTCCCTGGGGCCATGGCGGCGAGACTATGCCGCGGGCCGCGCCGTGGATGCCTGCCGACGAGAGATTTCCCCCGACCCGTCATTCGGGTGATGACCCTCTCCGCCCCCTGCCCTTCACCCGGCTCTCATCCTCTCGTGGAGCGGCACGAAAGGTGAGTAGTCTCCTCCGTGGAGCGGCCCGCGAGCGCGCGGAGCAGGAGGAGGAAACGTATGCCCGAGAAGGAAAGCACGACAGGCAGCGGTACGGAACAGAAGGCGAAAGCGAACGGCGCGAAGGCGATCATCGCCATCATCATCGCCATCGCCGCGCTCTCCTTCGTGTTCTCGAATGTGGCCCCCGCGACGCTGAGATTCCTGTTCCTGGAGTTCACGATGCCCGCCTGGGGCTGGTTTCTCGCGGTTCTGGCTGCCGGCGTGGTCATCGGTTCCCTGTTCCCCTGGTTCCGACCGCGGAAGCGTGGATGACCTTCATTTCCGCTCCGGCATAGAAGCGCAATCTTGCCGATCCCGACGAACCCGAGAGAAAGACACCGACATGTGCACAAGAGTGGTCTGGCCCGACGCCGGCGGAGCGGTGATCGTCGGACGAAACATGGACTACCACCGCGATCTGGGCACCAATCTATGGAAGCTGCCGAGAGGGTCGCGCCGCGACGACGGAGTCGACGGCGCTCTCACCTGGCAGGCCCGGTACGGCAGCATCGTCGCCACGGCCTTCGACATGATCACGGTCGACGGGGTGAACGAAGCGGGGCTCGCCGGGCACGTGCTCTGGCTCGCCGAGTCCTCCTACGGGGAGCTCGATCCATCACGACCAGCGCTGAGTCAGGCCGTCTGGCTGCAGTATTTCCTCGACAATTTCGCCACGGTGGCAGAAGCCGTGGGGTGGATCACCTCGAACCGCGTGCAGGTGATCCAGCTCGCGGACCCCGTCACGGGCGAGGTCCCCACGATTCATCTGGCCCTGGACGACGCATCCGGCGATTCCGCGATCATCGAGTACATCGACGGCGACGTCGAGGTCCACCACGGGGCGGAGTTTCGGGTGATGACGAACTCGCCGAAGTATGACGAGCAGCTCGCGCTGCTTTCACAGATCGACGGGTTCGGGGGCGAGAACCCCCTGCCTGGGACGACGCTCGCCCCCGACCGTTTCGCCCGTGCCGCCCACTACGTCCGTCGTCTGCCGCAGCCGAAGACCCAGCTCGAGGCCATCGCGTCGATGTTCAGCGTGATCCGCAACGCCGCCCAGCCCTTCCGCTTGCCGGACGAAGGCAGACCGGATGCATCGCAGACCATCTGGCAGGTCGTCGCGGATCTCACCCGCCTCCGCTATGTGTTCGAATCGACGACGCGCCCGAACATCGTGTGGGTCGACCTCGCTGATGTCGACTTCGCCGAGGGCAGTCCCCCGCTGGTCCTCGATCTGGGCAGCGGTCTCGCGATCGAAGGAGGCCTGGCGGGCAACGTCTCGACGAAGTTCGAGGAGCGCGGTGATCTGCATTTCCTGTCGCTCACCGATCTCCGTCGTCTCGCCGCCGGACACGGTGCGGTGGCTTCGTCCCGTCCGAGCTGAGTCTCCGATGCCACAGAACGCGCGCAGCGCCTCGGCGCGCGCTGAGACGATGAACCTGACGGACAGCACGCGGGCGATCGAGGCGCTGCGGAGCGCCGTGCTCTCGAAGAGCGGCGAAGCGGTGGCTCACGCGGCCATGATGAACATCTGGCCGTTGTACAGCGTGCACGCCGATGAGCTCGTGTCCGCCGTCGAGTCGCTTCCGACGCCTCTCCTCGAGCGGTACCCGGTGCTGCGCATCGTGCACCGCATGACGCCCGTGCTGGCGCGGACCAACCGCCCGTTCAAACCCCTCATCTATCCGGACGACGCGCGGAGCATGAGCGCGGACGAGCTCGACATCTTCACACTCGTGCAGATGGTGGCCTTCCGCTTGAGCGGAGACGTGGCGGCCGCGATGATCTACGCTCGCCGCCTGCAGGACCGCATCCTGCAGGTCCGTGTCGAATCCCGCGAGCGCCCCGACGGACCGCTCTGGTTCTATCACCAGCAGATCGGGTCGACCCTGCTCGCAGCCGGAGAATCCGCGGCCGCGCTGCTGGAATTCGCCACCGCCCGGGACCTCGGGAGATTGTCGCAGCAGACCGATGCGGAACGGATGGCGCTCGGGCGCACCGCACTCACCCACGCCGTTCGCGGATCGCTCGACGATGCCGAGAGTTCGCTGAACGAGCTCACCGCGTTGCCTGAGCCCACCCGTGCCCATCTGACGGCGACGACGATGACGGAGCGATGCGCGCGCGCCCTCCTCGCCGTCGACAGCATGGCCCCGGACGCGGACGAGCTCCTCAGCCGGCTCGAGACCTATGACAGCATCGAGCTGACCTGGCCCTTCGCGCTACTCGCGCGATCACGGCGACTGCTCGTGCTGCAGCATCCCGACGACGCGATCGAGGCCGTTGCTCTCGCACGCGACGCGCATCCGGATCAGCACGGCTCGTTCGCGACCGACGTCATCAACTCCGTGTCGATCGACGCACTCTGGTCTACCGGAGACACGACCGCGGCCAGACGAATCGCCGAGGAGACCGCTCGCTCGGGACCGCTCACGCGCATGGCGATCATCCGCCACGCACTTCTCGAGTCGCGCCTGGATGTCGCCGCTTCGGGACTGCGTCAGATGTCCACCGCCCGATCGTTGGGGCCGGGTGCACGCGCAGAGTCGATCCTCCTGTCTGCGTGGTTGGAGTGCGCGCTCACCGATGCGGTCGCCTCGGAGACGGCTGCGCAGGTCGCGCGAATCGCTTCGAGGCCAGGGCGGCGGCGACTCGTCTCGCAGATTCCCCTCCAGCTGATCACCCGGGTGCAGGAACGCCTCTCCCCGGAGGAAGCAACCTCCTTCGCGGCCGCGACCGGGGGGCTGGCCGCCACCGACCGCCCACGTCCGCCCACCCTCACCGCGAGTGAACTCCGGGTTCTCCAAGCTCTCCCGCTGCATGCCACGACCGCCGCCCTCGCCGCGTCGTTGCACGTCTCACCGAACACGATCAAGTCGCAGTTGAGGTCGCTTTACCGCAAGCTCGGGTGTTCGACGCGCGACGACGCCGTCAGCATCGCATCCCGACTGCATCTGCTCGCCGCCGAAGTTTCGCCCCGATCATGACACCGCTCGACCGCGAGGCGAATCAGAGTCCAGGGATCATCGGGCGGGCGCGGGGCGCTCTCCAGGCCCTGCGCCCGCGTGCTGTGATCGGGAATGATGCCGAGCCCGGTGCCGACGTGATCGGGATGCTCGGTATGCTCGGCGCCTCGCTGCTGGCTTCGTCGCAGGCGACGAATGACGTGGAGGAGACACTCAACCGTCTCGCGCAGCAATACGACCGCGCAGATCTCCGCGTGTTCGTCCTCCCGACGATCGTGATGGTCGAGGATCCGCGCAACTCGTCATCCGCCACTTCCCTCTTCGCCGTGGGTAGCGCTCCGCTGCGCCTCGACCAGGTCGACGCCGTCGAGCGACTCGTGCGTGAGGCCTCGAGGAGTACGACGCCACCGCAAGACGTCGTCGCCCGACTCGGCGAGATCCGATCGGAATCCGCACGGTTCGGACCGGTGCTCACCGTCTTCGGGTACACCCTGCTCACGGTCGGGTTCGGCCTGGTGCTCAATCCCACCGTGACCGCTCTTCCGGTCTATGTGCTGCTCGGGGTGGTCGTGGGGTCGATCGTTCTGATCGGCAATCGCGTCGCCACGCTGTCCCTCATCCTGCCGGTGCTCACCGCCTTCTCCGTGACACTCCTCATATCGCTGCTCGTTCGTCCCTTCGTGCACGACGACGTGCTCCGGCTCGTGGCGCCGTCGCTGGTCTCGTTCCTCCCCGGGCTCACACTCACGATCGCCGCCGTCGAGCTCACCTCCGGGCAGATGATGGCGGGGGCGAGCCGTTTGGTCTCCGGTATCGCCCGGCTCGGCCTTCTCACTTTCGGTGTGTACGCGGGTATCTCCATCGCCGGGGAGCCTCCGGCTCCCACCACCGCACCGATGCAGCTCGGCGCATGGGCGCCCTGGGCGGGGATCGTCCTGGTCGCACTCGGCTACTACCTGTACTCCGCAGCGCCGCGACGATCACTCGTGTGGATCCTCTATGCGCTCGTCGTGGCCTATTCGGGACAGCTGCTGGGCGACAGGCTGGTCGGCGCCGAATTGTCCGGGCTCATCGGCGCCCTGATCGTCATCCCCGCCGTGATGCTCGCCGGCCGCCTCTCCGCATCCCCCTCGACCGCGGTCATGCTCACCTGTGCGTACTGGCTCCTGGTACCCGGCGCGATGGGGTTCATCGGTCTCAGCGAGGCGGCATCGGGCGCCTCCGGCGCCACCGACACCATCATGCGGACCTTCGGCTCCCTCACTGCCATCGCGATCGGGATGCTGCTGGGAGCAGGCCTGAGCCGTGACGTCGCGGCGATGTCTCGAGGGTGGAGGCAAGCGCGCGGACGGGGTGGCACAAACCGACCGACGAAGCCGAGCGACGGAGAGCGAATGCACCATGACTGATCATCCTGCCGTCGACGAGAATCCGCGCCGGCTTCGCGAGACCCTGACATCGCTCAATCGTCCCTTCTCGTCGGGGTACATCTTGACGTTGGGCGGACTTCTCGCTTTCGGCACCGGTGTGGCGTTCACGCACCTCTCCACAGTGCTGATCTACGTGGCATTCGCTCTTTTCGCCGCCCTCGGACTCGACCCCGTGGTGCGCAAGCTCGAGACCCGCGGGGTACGGCGCGCGGGGGGAATCCTGCTCGTGTATGCGGTCTTCGCTGCGGCGGTGGTCGGCGCTCTGCTCTTGATCGTGCCGACCGCGGTGCGCCAAGTCGCTCAGGTGATCGCCGACGGACCGAAGCTGATCAAGAGTTTCGAAGCATCAAGCTTCTACGGCTGGCTCCACGATGCGTTGGGGAGCGAAGCGACCACCCTCGTGCACGACGTCACGGCTTTTCTCACGCAGCCCTCCCACATCGCGGCGATAGGCCAGGGGGTGCTGCAGGTCGGAGTGTCGATCGTCTCGACGGCCTCCGGCGTGGTCATCGTGCTCGTGCTGAGCTTGTACTTTCTGGCCTCCCTGCCGGCGATCAAGGCGGGATTCAACCGTCTCTTCCCCGCATACAACCGGTCCGGCGTCGACTCGATGACAAGTCAGATCACGGATTCCGTGGGCAGCTACCTCATGGGAATGGTCGTGTTGGCGTTCTTCAACAGTGTTGTCGCGCTCGTCCTGCACCTCGTCCTGAACCTTCCCTTCGCGCTGCTGATGGCGGTCGTCGCATTCGTCATAACCCTCATCCCGCTGGTGGGATCCGTGCTCTACTGGGCTGTCGCGACCGCGCTCGCACTCTTCTCCGGATGGCTTCCAGCGCTGATCTTCGCCGTGGCGTACCTCATCTACATGCAGCTCGAGGCCTACGTCCTGACGCCGAAGGTGATGAATCGGGCGATCGCCGTGCCCGGGGCACTCGTGGTCATCGGGGCGCTCGTGGGCGGCACCCTGCTCGGACTCCTGGGCGCTCTGATCGCGATTCCGGTGACCGCCTCGATCCTCCTCATCGTGAAGCAGGTCCTCATACCGAGACAGGATTCGAGGACAGTATCCCCGTAGCCACGCCCATGATGAACGGCGCAGCTGGCGGCCTCGAACGAGAAAGCCCCCGCACGGTGGTCGATATGACCGCCGGGCGGGGGCTTCGCGGGTGTCAGCGAATCCTACGCTGACACCCGCGTTTCTGTGATCGTCAGCGTTGTTGGCACAGTGTCATCGATATGGCACGACTGCTCTTGCGAGGTTCACATCACACCGAGATTCTTGCGAACTGCGCCGAGATAAATCGGGCCGATCTACGTCACGACGCACTCGCCGGCGGCGTCGAAGCGACTCCTCGCCTCGGTCTCCGCTCGATGCTGCTCCGGTCGACGTCTGGCTGCGCTGCGAGGCGCGGGCCAGCGTCGTCATTGCGACGGCCAACCGCAAGGAGAGCCGCGACATCGTAGGATCCCGCGGCTCGTACACCACAGAGCATGGCGTCTGAGCAACACCCAGAGAACCTACGTCTAACTGAAAGTCGTCGCGAGGCCTGGCCGTTGCTCAACTACTTGATCGACGGAATCCCAGGGTTGCAAACGGAGACTTTCAGAGCTTCTCGCTATTGAAGCTCGACCCGCGCGAACGTTGCGCGGGAGCCCTTGGACACGAGCCCGTGATGCCGCTCGTCAAGCATTCGCGGATTGCGGCACTTCAGCGCCCTGGTCGCTCGTGGAGCTGCCGTCGATTCCGGCGCGCAGTCGAGCAGCCGCAACCCCAACGTCATCCGCGCTGTAGATCGCACTCCCGGCCACAGCGATCAGTACACCTGACTCACGTACCGCGCCGACGCTCGCAGCGTTGACGCCGCTTGCCACAGAGAACGGGTCGCCAGACGCCTTCCCGACGCGCAGGCGGTTCTCGAACGCGCAGCCTTTCTCGGCCTGCTCGTCGAGGCCGGCGTGCATCTCGACGAAAACGGCACCGAGCTTCACGATTTCGTGGAGCATTACGCCTTCATCACGCGACGGAACGGAGCGATCTCCCCGGCGACGGCGCAGTTCATGCGGCTGGCGCACCGGGTTCCGCAAACCATCGCGAGCGACGCACCGTTATCCTAGCGGGCGCTGCCGCTTACAACAGAAAGGCAGGTGCTCGACCAGCTGATCGCCCTGCACGAGCACATCACCGTCACCCAGGGCACGATCTGGGGCATCAGCTCGGCGCGATGCAGATCGCTCCCGCCATCGACGGAGATGCGTCGGCCATCGTTGGGCAGACGCCTCGATCAGGGCCCTGCTCGCGTACCACGCGGCGAACCAGAAGTAGGCAGCGCAGAACTCGCAGATGCCAGTGCGGGCGACGTGTGGGAGGTGTAGGTTGCGGAGATGGAGCCGATCCGCGTGGGCCTCGTGGCCGATCCGGCTTCGCCCACCGCCGTCGCGCGCCGGATGACCGACCTCACGCCACCGCTCGCGGCTGACGCCGACGGCTGGATCGTCGAACTCGTCAGCGAGCCGTTCACCCTCGGCTCCGAAGACGTCGACGTCGCCCTGGAACGGCTTCGTGCGCACGCCGACCAGAACCGGTGGGATATCGTCATCGGCGTCACCGAGCTTCCGCTTCGCGATGATGACGGGCGCTATCTGCTGGCGGCGATCGATCCTCGACGCCTGTGCGCGGTGCTGTCGCTGCCCGCTCTGGGCGGCTTCCGGGTGCAGGCCCGCGCCCGACATGCGGTGCAAGGGCTCGTCAACGGGATGGCCGAACCCGCCTCACCCGAGGAGAAGCGTCTGCCTCTCCCCCGGCTCAGCGCCCGTGGGCGCGTGCTTCTGGGCATGGTGCTGGCCAACCGCCCGTGGCTGCTCGCCGCCGGGCTCAAGTCCGCCCTGGTCGCGGCCCTGGCGACCGGCGCGGTGGCGACGATCGAACCGACGGTGTGGTCGCTCGCCATCTCACTGTCGGGCTGGCGCCTGGCGGCGGCGACCTTGGCTTCCATCGCGATCATCATCGCCTGGATCGTGATCGACGGCAGGCTCTGGGACCGCCCCGACGATGACTCACCTCAAGCGCGGGAGAGATCGCGCCTCTACAACACCTCGACGCTGCTGACCCTGACCATCGGCATCATCATCTGCTACCTGGCGCTGTACGTCGTGAACCTGGCCTGGGCGCTGTTCGTGCTCGACACGACGGTGATGAGCGAAGCCCTCGGCCGAACAGTCGGCGTCGGCGACCTGTTCGTGCTCACCTGGTTCGTCGCATCGGCGGCGACTCTCGGCGGGGCCTTGGGCACAGGCCTGGAATCCGACGATGCGATCCGCGCCGCCACGTACTCGAAGCGCGAGGAGGAGCGGCGCGCCCGCCTGGCCGACGGGCGCGCCTGAGCTCATCTCGGACGGGTCAGAAGTCCCAGTCGTCGTCTTCCGTGGCCTCGGCCTTGCCGATGACGTACGACGAGCCCGACCCCGAGAAGAAGTCGTGGTTCTCGTCGGCGTTCGGCGAGAGCGCCGACAGGATGGCCGGGTTCACGTTCGTGACGCTGGAGGGGAACATCGCCTCGTAGCCCAGGTTCATGAGGGCCTTGTTGGCGTTGTAGTGCAGGAACTTCTTGACGTCTTCGGTCAGACCGACGCCGTCGTAGAGGTCCTGCGTGTACTGCACCTCGTTGTCGTAGAGCTCGTACATGAGCGAGAACGTGTAGTCCTTGAGCTCATCGCGGCGCTCTTGGGTCTCGTTCTCGAGACCCTTCTGGAACTTGTAGCCGATGTAGTAGCCGTGCACGGCCTCGTCACGGATGATGAGGCGGATCAGGTCGGCCGTGTTCGTCAGCTTCGCCTTCGACGACCAGTAGATCGGCAGATAGAACCCCGAGTAGAAGAGGAACGACTCCAGCAGGGTGGAGGCCACCTTGCGCTTGAGCGGGTCGTCTCCCTGGTAGTAGTCCATGATGATCTGAGCCTTCTTCTGAAGGTTCGGATTCTCCGTCGACCAGCGGAACGCCTCGTCGATCTCCTTCGTCGACGCGAGCGTCGAGAAGATCGAGGAGTAGCTCTTCGCGTGCACCGACTCCATGAACGCGATGTTCGTGTACACGGCCTCTTCGTGAGGCGTGATCGCGTCAGGGATCAGCGACACCGCACCCACGGTGCCCTGGATCGTGTCGAGCAGGGTCAGACCGGTGAACACCCGCATGGTGAGCAGCTGCTCGTCGGGGGTGAGCGTGTTCCACGACTGCACGTCGTTCGACAGCGGCACCTTCTCCGGCAGCCAGAAGTTGTTCACCAGACGGTTCCAGACCTCGAGGTCCTTGTCGTCCTGGATGCGGTTCCAGTTGATCGCCTGCACGCTGGAGACCAGCTTGAGTCTTTCAGGAGTCATTTTCTTCGTCGTTTCTCGGGTTCAGCGGTCAGCAGCGGGTCAACAGGTCAGAGCATGCACGAGACGCACTCGGCCATGTCGGTGCCCTCGAGCGCCAGCTGACGCAAGCGAATGTAGTAGATCGTCTTGATGCCCTTGCGCCATGCGTAGATCTGCGCCTTGTTGATGTCACGCGTGGTGGCGGTGTCCTTGAAGAACAGCGTCAGCGACAGGCCCTGGTCGACGTGCTGCGTGGCAGCGGCGTACGTGTCGATGACCTTCTCGTAGCCGATCTCGTATGCGTCCTGGTAGTACTCCAGGTTGTCGTTCGTCATGAACGCCGCCGGGTAGTAGACGCGACCGAGCTTGCCTTCCTTGCGGATCTCGATCTTCGACGCGATCGGGTGGATCGACGACGTGGAGTTGTTGATGTAAGAGATCGAGCCGGTCGGCGGGACGGCCTGCAGGTTCTGGTTGTAGATGCCGTGCTTCTGGATCGACGCCTTCAGCTCGGCCCAGTCGTCCTGCGTCGGGATGTGCTTGCCGGCGAAGAGCTCCTTGACCTTCTCGGTCGCGGGGACCCACGCCTGCTCGATGTACTTGTCGAAGAACGTACCCGACGCGTAGGTCGAGTCCTCGAACCCGTCGAACGTGGTACCGCGCTCGATGGCGAGGTTGTTCGACGCACGCAGGGCGTGGAACAGCACCGTGTAGAAGTAGATGTTCGTGAAGTCGATGCCCTCTTCGGAGCCGTAGTACACGTGCTCGCGGGCGAGGTATCCGTGCAGGTTCATCTGGCCGAGGCCGATCGCGTGCGAGCGGTCGTTGCCGTCTTCGATCGAGCGCACCGAGCCGATGTGGCTCTGGTCGCTGACCGCGGTGAGGGCGCGGATGGCGGTCTCGACCGTCTGACCGAGGTCATCGGCATCCATCGACAGCGCGATGTTCATCGAACCGAGGTTGCAGGAGATGTCCTTGCCGATGTTGTCGTACGACAGGTCGTCGTTGTACGTCGTCGGCGTGTTCACCTGCAGGATCTCACTGCAGAGGTTGGACATGTTGATCCGACCCTTGATCGGGTTGGCCTTGTTCACCGTGTCTTCGAACATGACGTACGGGTAGCCGGACTCGAACTGGATCTCGGCGACCGTCTGGAAGAACTCACGCGCGTTGATCTTCGTCTTCTTGATGCGCGGGTCATCGACCATCTCGCGGTACTTCTCGGTGACCGAGATGTCGCCGAACGGCACACCGTAGACCTTCTCGACGTCGTACGGCGAGAACAGGTACATGTCCTCGTCGTTCTTGGCGAGCTCGAACGTGATGTCGGGAACCACGACGCCCAGCGACAGCGTCTTGATGCGGATCTTCTCGTCGGCGTTCTCACGCTTGGTGTCGAGGAAGCGCATGATGTCGGGGTGGTGCGCGTTGAGGTACACCGCACCGGCACCCTGACGGGCACCGAGCTGGTTGGCGTAGCTGAAGCTGTCTTCGAGCAGCTTCATCACGGGGATGATGCCCGAGGACTGGTTCTCGATCTGCTTGATCGGCGCACCCGACTCGCGGATGTTCGAGAGAAGGAGTGCCACGCCGCCGCCGCGCTTGGAGAGCTGCAGCGCGGAGTTGATGCCGCGGGCGATCGACTCCATGTTGTCTTCGATGCGCAGCAGGAAGCAGCTGACGAGCTCGCCGCGCTGCGCCTTGCCGGCGTTGAGGAAGGTCGGGGTGGCCGGCTGGAAGCGACCGGAGATGATCTCCTCGACGAGGGCGACGGCGAGCTTCTCGTCACCGTCGGCGAGGCCGAGGGCGGTCATGACGACGCGGTCCTCGAAGCGCTCGAGGTAACGCTTGCCGTCGAAGGTCTTCAGCGTGTAGCTCGTGTAGTACTTGAACGCGCCGAGGAACGTCTCGAAGCGGAACTTCTTGCCGTAGGCGAGGTCGTTGAGCTTCTGGATGAACTCCATCGAGTACTGCTCGATGACGGCACCCTCGTAGTACTCCTTCTCCACGAGGTAGTCCAGACGCTCCTTGAGCGAGTGGAAGAACACCGTGTTCTGGTTCACGTGCTGCAGGAAGTACTCCCGCGCGGCGCGCTTGTCGGCGTCGAACTGGATCTTCCCGTTCGCGTCGTACAGGTTGAGCATCGCGTTGAGGGCGTGATAGTCGAGACCCTCGTAGGAGGGGTTCGCCTTGAATGCCACTGTCTCGGTCACTGAAGCTGCCACCGTCGTTCCAATCCGTCGCTCACGCGATCCACATCGTCTTGTGTGCCGAAGATCTCGAGCCGATACAAGTGCGGCACGTGGCACTTGCGGCTGATGATGTCACCGGCGAGGCAGAACGCATCGCCGAAGTTGGTGTTGCCCGCGGAGATCACTCCGCGGATGTGGCGCCGGTTGCGCTCGTCGTTGAGAAACCGGATCACCTGTTTGGGGACGGCGCCCTTCTCGACGCCGCGCCCCGCACCCCCGCCATAGGTGGGGGTGACCAGCACGAAGGGCTCGTCGATGACGAGATCTTCTTCGTGCCGGTGGAGGGGGATGCGTCGGGACGGGAGCCCGAGTTTCTCGATGAACCGCGCGGTGTTACCCGAGACGCTCGAGAAGTAGATCAGGAGCGGCGCAGCGGTCGCGACGGCGCTCATGGGGCGTCACGCCAGACGGGAGGCGAGCTCGTCGATCTTGTCGGGACGGAAGCCCGACCAGTGACCCTCGTCGGTGACGACGACGGGTGCCTGCAGGTAGCCCAGCGCCTTGACCTGCTCGAGCGCCGTCGGGTCCTCGGAAAGGTCGAGGATCTCGTACTCGATGCCCTTGGCATCGAGCGCACGGTAGGTGGCGTTGCACTGAACGCAGGAAGGCTTTGTGTAGACCGTGATCGACATCTTTTCGTAACCCCTCAAATCTCTGGCCTGCTTCTCATCAGGCTGTTTCCCGGTAGACCCCCTGCCGGGACTTCAATACTACATATGGGGACCGACATTGGGGGCGACCACAAGGGGTAGTAGTTACATCCGTGTAGTTATCCACCGTTCTCTACAGATACAACACAGGTTCTCCACCGTTTCTTCCACAGGCTGAGGCCCCTTGGCGAGGCTCACGAACCGCGAGAAATCGCGGCTGGGAAGCCCCTGTGAACGATCCATCCACAGGGGGCACGCTACGCCGCCCCTCAGACATTTCGTTTCCTGTGGAATCGGGCTTTCGGCGTGTCGTGGGCGTGTCGCCGCACGGCCTCTTCCACGACCGCGCTCGAGGCCCGGTACCGTTGTCTGGTGGCGGGATATCGGGACCTTCTTCGCACGCCCGGAGTGGCGCGCATGATCGCGGCTCAGCTGACCGCGCGCTTCCCCAACGGGATGATGTCCCTCGCGATCCTGCTGCACGTCGAGCAGCAGACCGGGTCGTACGGATCCGCCGGCCTCGTCCTCGCCGCGACCAGCGTGGGGCAGGCGGTCGCCGGCCCCATCACGAGTCGGTGGATGGGCGTCTGGGGCATGCGACGCGTGATCACCCTCACCCTGTCGGTGTGCGTCGTCACCGTGCTCGGACTCGCTCTGCTTCCGCTCGGCGTGCCGGGCTACATGCTGCTCGGGATGGTCGCGGGTCTCTCGACCCCGCCCGTGCAGGCCGCCGTGCGCACGATCTACCCGAAGCTCGTGAACTCCTCGAACCTCACGCCGCTGTTCTCCCTCGACGCCTCGCTGCAGGAGATCATCTGGGTGCTGGCGCCGGTCGTCATCACCCTGGTCTCCACCCGGATCGGCACGGCGGAGGGCCTGCTGCTGGTGGCGATCATCCTCGTCGGCGGCGGCGCCTGGTTCATCCTCTCCCCCGAAGTCGGCCGGGTGCGCATCCCGCGCAGCCGCAATGCGCTGGGCAAGGTCGTCCTCAAACCTCCCGTGCTGCTGGCGACGGTGATCGGCTTCCTGCTGATCGGCGCCTGCTCCGCGGTGGAGGTGGGCGTCGTCGCGACCTTCGAGCACGGCAGCCTCGCCGCCGGACTCGTGCTCGCCGTGTTCTCGGCGGGAAGCCTGGCGGGCGGTCTGGCGTTCGGCCACATCCCGATCGGGCCGTGGGCCATGGCCCGCCGCCTGCTGATCGTGACGATCGGCCTCGGCCTGACGATGGTCATGCTCAACGTGTTCTGGCTGGGCGGCACCCTGATCCTCGCCGGCATCGGCATCGCCCCCGCCCTCGCCGTGCTCTTCGCCATCACCTCGGCCAGCGTGAAGTTCAGCGAGACCGCTGAAGCCTTCGGCTGGGCGGGCACCGGGCAGCTGATCGGCGCGGCGGCCGGATCCGCCGTCGCCGGCTTCCTCGTCGATGCCAGCGACTGGCGAGGCGCCTACCTGGCCGCCACGATCTTCGCCGCTGTCGGCCTGCTCGTCTCCATCGTCTTCGTCCGTTCCTTCCCCGACCTGCGTCATCGCGACGCGCGCCCGTATCCCGACACCGAACCCCTGGCGGTCACCCCCTCATGAGCTCCACCTCCTCCCCCGTCTCTGCACCCGAGATCGTCTGCGTCGGCGAGACCATGGCGCTGATCACACCGACCGACGCCGAACTCGCGACAGCCGGTCACGCGACGATCGGCATCGCCGGGGCGGAGTCGAACGTCTCGGCCGGGGTCGCCGCGACCGAGCACCGCGTGGCCTGGGCATCCCGCCTCGGCGCCGATCCGCTCGGCGACCGCATCGCGTCGGAGCTCGAGCGCCGCGGCGTGGAACTGTGGGTCGAGCGCGACGACACCACCCCGACCGGCGTGATGTTCAAGGATCCGGGCGTCGAGTCCTCCTCCGTCTACTACTACCGCCGGGGCTCCGCGGCCTCTCACATGCAGGCGGGGTTCCTGACGTCGGAGCGGCTCGATGGCGTACGCATCGTGCACACCACCGGGATCACGCCCGCGCTCTCCGCATCCTGCCGCGAGATGGTGGACCGGCTCTTCGCCGACGCGCGCACGGCCGGCGCGCTGGTCTCCTTCGACGTGAACGACCGCCGCCCGCTGTGGAGCCGGGAGGACGCGGCCGAGACCCTCGCCCGCCTGGCGGACGCCGCCGACATCACCTTCGTCGGACGCGACGAGGCCGAACGCATCTGGGGCACCGCGACGGCGGCGGAGATCAGGGCCTTCCTGCCGAACTGCGCACTGCTCGTCGTCAAGGACGGCGACATCGGCGCGACCGCATACGACGGCGACGCCGAGCCGGTGTTCGTCCCCGCTCCGGTGGTCGACGTGGTCGAGCCGGTCGGCGCGGGCGATGCTTTCGCCTCCGGCTTCCTGGCGGCGACCCTCGACGGCGCCGACCTCGCCGCGCGCCTCTCCGCGGGCCACGCCGCCGCCGAAAGAGTGCTGCTGATCGCGGCGGACCTGCCGGCCCTGCCGCCGCTCGACTGACACTCGGGATCGCTTCTGGGGAAGACTCTCCCCTTTCACTGAACGCTCGTTCAGAGATCGCCGAGCGGCGTCAAGCGACCGCTCGATGAACGCTCGTCGCCTTTCGATGAACGACGGATGACGGGTGGCAGGAACCGCCGTTTCGCTGCGCCCCGCGCTAGTAGCTTCGCGAATGGCGCCTCCTCCACCCTGTTGCAGCGCGCCATCACCCCTCTCGAATCCCGACGAAAGGTGCTGCCTGCGATGGCGCGCTTGCCACGATCCCTGACCCTGCGGCGCAGTGCCGCTTTCACCGCGGGCGGCCTCGCCGCCGCTGTCGGCCTCACGTTCCTCGGAGGCGGCGTCGCCGTCGCCGCGGGAGGCCTCAACCCGCCTGCCGTCGCCCCCGCGACGGTGTTCGTCCCGTCGGCCGTGCCGGATCGCGTGATCCTCACACCGACCGCGACGCCCGAGACGAGCCAGAGCGTCAGCTGGCGCACGTCCTCGGACGTCACGTCGCCGCAGATGCAGCTCGCCCCTCTCACCGCGACGCCCGTCGACGTGGCCGCAGCGCGCACGATCACCGCCACCACCACCGGATTCGAATCGAACTTCGGCTACGAAATCGCCCACCACTCGGCCACCGTCGATCAGCTGAAGGCCGCGACGACGTACCTCTACCGCGTCGGCGACGGCACGACCTGGAGCGAGTGGCTCGAGTTCACCACGGCGGATGACAAGCCCGGCAACTTCAGCTTCCTCGTGCAAGGAGACGCGCAGAACGACAACAAGGCGTTCACCTCGCGCGCCCTCCGCGCCGCGTTCGAGGCCCGCCCGTACGCGCGCACGGTCGTGCACGCCGGCGACCTGATCGACACCGAGACCTCGGATGCCGAATGGGGAGAGTGGCACGAGGCCGCCGCCTTCTCGAACCAGTACCTCAACGTGATCGCCGCCACCGGCAACCACGAGTACTACCCGGGACCGGAGCTCTCGAAGCACTGGGACGCGCAGTTCGAGTACCCGGCCAACGGCCCCGAGGGCGCTGACCTGGGCGAGACCGTCTACTCGGTCGACTACCAGGGCGTGCGCTTCATCACGCTCAACAGCACCCAGGCGTTCGACCCCGCGAGCCTGTCGGCGCAGACCGAATGGCTCGAGGGCCAGCTCGCCGAGAACCCGAACACCTGGACCGTCGTGGCCTTCCATCACCCGGTCTTCTCGGTCACGTCCGGCCGCGACAACGCGGTGCTGCGCGAGGCGTGGATGCCGATGTTCGAGAAGTACGGCGTCGACCTCGTCGTCCAGGGCCACGACCACGCCTACGGTCGCGGCAACCTGATCGCCAATGAGAAGGACCTGCCCGCGGGCGCCGACCCGGCGAAGAGCCACACCGGACCGGTGTACCTCGTCTCCGTCGCCGGACCGAAGATGTACATCCCGGACCCGGAGGATGCCAACAACTGGACCGCCAACGACGCGAACCTCCGCGTCGTCGGACGCGACGTGCAGCTGTTCCAGACGGTCGACGTCACCGACGACGAGTTCCACGTCGAGGCCCGCACCGTCGACGGCGCCCTGTTCGACTCCTTCACGATCGAGATGGCGAAGGACGGCAGCAAGCTCGTGAGCGACGACACGGCGTGGGCGGCCGGCCCCGGCTCGACGCGTGACGGCCTGCCGGGCGCCATCGACCCGGTCGATCCCGTCGACCCGGTCGATCCCGTCGACCCCGTCGACCCGGTTGACCCCGTGGATCCCGTGGATCCGGATGGCGTCTCGATCACCCTCTCCACCGCGCAGGTGGCTCCCGGCGACGAGATCCAGCTGCAGGCGAAGGGCCTCGAGCCCGGCGAACGCGCCTCGATCGAGCTGCACTCGACACCCGTGCAGCTGTCCGTCGCCTCGAGCGACGCGAACGGCGCACTGGCGGCGACCGTCCGCATCCCCGCCGACACCGCCCCCGGCGAGCACGAGATCGTCGTGACGGGTCTCGGCTCCGACGCCACCGGACGCATCGCGATCATCGTCACCCAGCCCACGGACGGCGGCGGCTCCCTCGCCGCGACCGGGTGGGCCGGCGGCGGCCTCGCCCTGTTCGGCATCCTCATCACCGCGGCCGGTGCCGTCGTGATCCTCCGCGCCCGTTCCCGCTCCGCCGCGTGACCGGCCCCTTCCTCTCTTCCCGAAAGGCATTGATCTCGATGACCACCCCCTTCACGCGGCGCCGCACCCCGTGGCGGCTCGTCGCCTGCGCCCTCGCCGGAGCCGTGCTCCTGTCGGGCGGCGTCCTGGCCGCCCCAGCGCCCAGTGCGCAGGCCGCGGAGGACACCCCCTCCCGCTGGGAGCCTTCCGCGATCCCCGACCGGATCGTCCTCACTCCCGCCGCCGACGCCACCACGCAGCAGAGTGTGACCTGGCGCACTTCGGCGAGCACCGAGCGCGGACTGGTGCAGTACCGCACAATGACGCCCGCCCCCTACCCGGGCGGCGTGCTCGAGGCGGAAGCCGCCCACACCGAGGTCACCACCGACATCGGCTACACCCAGAACATGCACACCGCCACCATCACGGGCCTGCAGCCCGGTGTCGAGTACATGTACCGCGTGGGTGACGGGACGAACTTCTCGGAGTGGCAGGACTTCGCCACGGCCAGCGCGACCGACAAGACGACCTCGTTCATCTTCCTCGGCGACATCCAGAACGGCATCCTCAGCGACGGCTCGCGCGTGCTGCGCAATGCCTTCCGCGACCGGCCGAACGCGGATGCGGTGGTGCAGATCGGCGACCTCGTGAACGACGCGAACTCGGACCAGGAGTGGGGTGAGCTGTTCGACGCCTTCTCCTACTCACTGGGCACGCAGAACCTCATCACGACGCCCGGCAACCACGAGTACGACGGCGGCCTGTCGCGCACCTGGCGCGCACAGCTCCCCTACCCGGACAACGGTCCGAGCGGCGAGGGCGGCATCTACGACGAGCTCGCCGGCACGGTGTATTACACCGACCGTGAGGGGGTGCGCTTCATCTCCCTCAACAGCAACATCTCGTCCGAGGAGGGCCTGCGCGTCCAAGCCGAGTGGCTCGAAGGGGTGCTCGCCGACAACGCGAACGAGTGGACCGTCGTGCTGTTCCACCACCCCGTGTACTCCCTCGACGAGGGCCGCAACAACCTGGGCATCCGCACGGTCTGGGGTCCGCTCCTGGAGAAGTACAACGTCGACCTGGTGCTCCAGGGCCACGACCACGCCTACGGCCGGGGCAACACCCTCGCCGCGGAGGAGAACCTTCCGGCCGGCGCCGACCCGAAGAAGAGCGCGACCGGACCGGTGTACGTCGGCTCGAGCGCGAGCGTGAAGCTGTACGAATACGGCCCGCGCCTGTGGAAGGAGAACGGTGCGCACCTGCGTCGCCTCGACGGCGGCAAGCAGTTCTATCAGCTCGTCGATGTCACCGAGGGTACGCTGCGCTACGAGTCGCGCACGGCCGACGGCGAGTTCTTCGACGGTGTGACCATCAAGAAGGACGAGAAGGGCAAGCTCGTCACCGACGGCGTGGACCCGCAGGAGATCCCGACCGGACCCGTGCAACCGTGCCTCGGCTGCGGCGGCAACCCCGACCCCGGTGAGGTCACGCCTGATGTGCCGACCGGCGAGGTCGACTACGAGGTCACCGGGAACCTGGCGTCGGTGGATCGTTCGAAGGCGAGCCTGCCCGCGGGCATGGCCTACTCCGAGTCCCGCGACCTGCTGTACCTGGGTGACCAGAACAGCCGGAAGATCTTCGAGATCGACCCCGACACCGACAAGGTCCTGGGCGAGATGACACTGCCGGAAAACATCCGCGACATCGGCATCGACGACGAGAAGAACCTCCTCTACGTCGGACAACAGAACCGCAACTGGCTCGTCGTGTCCATCGCCCCCGACACCTTCGGACAAGTCGTCCGAGGCCCCTTCCCCACCATCGAGTCCAACCGCTCGATCGACGTCGACCCGAAACTCGGACACGTCTACGTCGCCGTCCCCTCCCGCGGCATCGAAGTCCTCGACGCCGAGACCGGAGCCTCCCTCGGAGTCATCAACGGCACCGCAGACGCCTACTACGTCGCCGCCGACCCCACCACCGGCACCGTCGTCAGCACCAAGTTCCACGACCTCACGAATGTCGTGAACGTCGAGGCCTTCGACGCCGACAACGGCTTCAAGAAGCTGTGGTCCAAGGCCACTCGCGCGAACCCGCGGCAGCTCGACATCGACTCCACGAACGGTCTGCTCTACGTCGGCTACACCGGCACAGGCAAGGGCGCGGGCGGATTCTCGGTGCACGATCTCACCACCGGGAAGGCGCTCGGCGACTTCGCGGATCCGAAGTACGGCAAGGACGGTTACGGCATCGCGGTCGATGAAGAGCACCAGCGCGTGTTCGTCTCCAACCGGGACTTCCGCCTCAACCCGCCGGGAGAGGAACTCACCTCGGCCGCCGTCACCGTCAGCGAACGGGTGCTTCCGGAGACGCTGAGCTACGAATCGGCGGGGCACCTGGCGTCGGTGGATCGTTCGAAGGCGAGCCTGCCCGCGGGCATGGCCTACTCCGAGTCCCGCGACCTGCTGTACCTGGGTGACCAGAACAGCCGGAAGATCTTCGAGATCGACCCCGACACCGA
>NZ_JAAUVO010000024.1:0-52449 GCF_012030385.1 Microbacterium sp. B19(2022) | reverse complement strand
GCCTCTAGCTCAGTTGGCAGAGCATCGGACTTTTAATCCGCGGGTCGTGGGTTCGAGCCCCACGGGGCCCACCGCAGGGTGAGCGCGGCGGCATCTGTCTCAGGATTCGCCGTCGTGCTCGCCCGCCAGCAGTTCCGCGCGGATGTCGGCCACGCCACTGGGCAGCGTCTCGCCTTCGAGTTCGAACGTCGGGGCTTTCGGGGTACCGCCGATCGCGCACACCGCGACGCTGTCCTGGCCGTCCAGCGTCTTGGGGATGACGACGAACCAGAGGGACTTCTCCGCAAGCCACTCGGTGGTCGCCATGTCGGCGTAGTAGGTCGCGTCCGGTGCCAGGCTGCGTGTCTTCTCGGTGCAGAGCTTCACGAGCTGGGGACCGGAGAATTCCGAGGCGGCCTCCGTCGGGTCCGGGGTCGGCGCGGAGGTCTCAGACGGTGTGGGAGTGGGCGACGTGGGCGCAGAGGTCGACGACGTCGACGGCGACGGGCTCGGAGCCGGCTCGGGGGCGCAGGCCGCGAGCAGAACGAGCATCGGCAGGAGGACGAGAGCAGGACGAACGCGCATGTCTGGATGCTACTGCCGCCGCAGCGGATTCTGAGGGGAGCGCTCCGGAGACGACGGCTTCTCCTGTATCACCGGCTCCTCGCAGTGGCCACCCCCTTCCCACATCCGGGTGCCCTGGGAGAGGGTCTACTCGTCCGCTCCCCGCGGACGACCCTCCACGAAAGGACGACGAACCATGACTCTCACCGGCAACCGAGTGGCATTCCTGGCGACGGACGGATTCGAGGACAGCGAGCTCACCAGCCCCTGGGATGCGGTGACCGCCGAGGGCGCGAGCGCGACGCTGATCGCCCCGGACGGCGCCGCGATCACCGGGAAGAACGGTCACGAGCAGGCCGTGGATCTCCTCGCCTCCGACGCCGCGGCCGACCAGTTCGACGCGCTCGTGCTTCCCGGCGGCGTCGTGAACGCCGACCATCTGCGCCTCGACAAGCCGTCGATCGCCCTGGCGCGGGCCTTCTTCGAGCAGCACAAGCCGGTGGGCGTGATCTGCCACGGCGCCTGGATCCTCATCGAGGCCGGTGTCGTGGACGGGCGGACGCTCACCAGCTACCCGAGCCTGACGACAGACCTCCGCAATGCCGGGGCGACCTGGGTCGACGAGGAGGTCGTCGTGGACGAGGGCCTCGTCTCCAGCCGCACGCCCGACGACCTGCCCGCCTTCAACGCGAAGCTCGTCGAGGAGATCGGCGAGGGCAAGCACTCCAGGCAGACCGCCTGAGCGGTGGTGTCAGGCCCGCGCCCGGTGCCGTCGGACGGCCGCGCGGTTCGCACAGCGCACGGAGCAGAAGCGCTGGCGGCCGTTGCGGGTCACATCCGCGACGACGTTCGTGCACGGCGCGGCCTGACATCTCCCGAGCCTGCTCATCCCGCGGGTCACGAGGTGCAGCGAGGTGCCGAGGCTGATGATCGCCCGCAGCACGTACGGCAGTGACGGCACGTCGTCGCGGTAGTGCAGGTGCCAGCCCTCCCCGTCGTGGTTCGTGAGCCGCGGGTAGGCGGCCGCGGCCGCGAGCTGGGCGTTCAGCAGCAGAGCCCGGGCGTCGGGGTCAGACTCGTCGACGATCGTGAGCCAGTCGTCGATGACCGCCCTGATCTTCTCGTGGTCGTCGGCAGCCGGCGGGAAGGTCTGCGTCATGCCCAACTCGAGGGTGCGCTCCGCGATCCCGGCACGGTCGGACGGCCAGTCGTTCGCGAGGGAGGCGGCCAGGAGCACCGCATATTCTCCGTAAGGGTTGAGATGCATAAGACCATTACACCACGCTGGATGCATGACCTCGCAGAACACCCTCCCGATCCCCCGCGTCCGGCCCGACACAGAGACCCACGAGCACGCGTGGCTCGTCGAATCCCGGCATCCGACCAGTGAGGGCGTCGTCCTCTACGTGCGCTGCGGGGGATGCGGCACCCGTCGCGTCGACCTGCAGTCGCACCCGCACACGCCGCCGACCGCGCTGAGCACGGAGACCGGCGGGGTCCAGGGCTGAGCCTCAAGCCTCGACGATCTCGCCGTTCCGCGGAATCCACCAGGCGCCATCGCGTCGGCCGAAGGCGATCGGGATGCCACGGGCCTCGCGAGCGAGCGAGTCGGACACCTGAACATGCAGGTGCGGTTCCGTGCTGTTGCCCGAGTTCCCGCACTCCCCCAGCTGTTCGCCGATCGCGACGCTCTGACCTCTGCGCACCCGGACGCTCCCCTTCCGCAGATGTGCGAGAAGCACAAGGGCGTCGCCCACGCGAACCGCCACGTGATTTCCCGCGATCGCCGGAGCACCCCCGCGAATGCGCGATGGCTGAGTGAGCGCGTACGCGATCAGCGACAGCGGTGACCGTCGCGCGACGTGGTCGCTCTCGCCGTCGTGGACGGCCACGACCTCGCCCGCCGCGGGGCTGAGGATCGGGCGGCCGAACCCGGCGAAGGTGTCCGGGTCCTCCGTGCCGATCAGACTCGCGACGGTGCGCGGGGCGCTGCGCCCGTCCGGCCCGACGGGCACGAAGTCGATCGCGTGCGACGTGCCGAACAGGTCGGTGCCGTGGCTGGGAATGCGGGATGCCGGACTGTTCTGAACCAGCCACCGTCCGGTGAACGGCAGGGCCAGCTCGACGGCATCCGGCGGGGTCACGCCGTCAGCTCGATGAGTGTGCGCGTCGTCCGGAGGTTGCGCGCGGTCCCGGCCACTCCCAGCGCACGGTCCAACACCGCCTTCGTGAGTTTCGTGGAGTGCACGCCGCCACTCCCGTAGTCGATCCACAGGTCGTTGCCGATCAGCGCGATGCGCTCCTCCGGCAGACGTCGCTCCTCCAGCGCCTCGACCGCCCCTGCCGAGGGCGATCCCTCGAGGAACATCGCGTGCACGAACTTCACGTCACCCTCGGGGAACGGCTGAGCGGACTCCGACGCGACCAGCTGCGCGTGTGTCCGGTGGATGACCGGGGTGTCGACCCCGAACTCCTCGTGGATCGCGACGCGCACGGCGGAGCATGCGGCATCCGGGTTCTTCGGCGTCGCGCAGACGATGTTGCCGCTCGCGATGTAGGTCGACACGTCGGCGAGATCGGTCTCGGTCGCCAGCACCTCTCGCAACCGTGCCATCGGCACGCTGTTGCGCCCGCTGACGTTCACAGCCCGGAGCAGCAGGACGCTGCGGCTCACGCGTCGGTGCTCTCGACCAGTTCCGCCCCCGCATGCACGAGTTCTGCGAGGGCCGCTTCGCTCGGCTCCGATGCCACCCCGGCGATGAGGTCGGTCAGGATGCGGACGTGGACGCCGTGGGCGATCGCGTCGAGCGCGGACGCCCGCACGCAGTGATCGGTCGCGATCCCGACCACGTCGGCACTGAGCACACCCGCAGCAGCGAGGAGCGCGCCGACGGTCTCACCCGCCTCCGTCTCCCCCTCGAACATCGAGTAGGCCGGCTTGCCCTGCCCTTTGCGGACGTGGTGCGTCACGGCATCCGTCACCAGGAGCGGGTCGTACTCCGCACCGTCGGTACCCGCGACGCAGTGCACCGGCCACGAGTCGACGTAGTCGGGCGTCTCCGCGAAGTGTCCGCCGTTGTCGCCCTCCGCGTCATGCCAGTCTCGGGAGGCGATGATCACCCCGTAGTCGGAGGAATGCGCGGCGAGGAAGCTCGTGACGGCGGCGGCCACCGCATCACCACCCGCGACGGCGAGTGCGCCGCCTTCCGTGAAATCGTTCTGCACATCGACGATGAGAAGCGCTCTGCTCATGATTCGAGGGTACGCCGCGAGAACGGGAAAGGCCCCGTGGTGTTTTCACATCACGGGGCCTTCGGAGCCGCCTGTCAGAATCGAACTGACGACCTTCTCATTACGAGTGAGATGCTCTGCCGACTGAGCTAAGGCGGCGTGCGACGCGTGAGCGGCACGATCACCGATATTACCCTGTCTCGTGCTCGCTCGCGAATCGAGCCCGCCTCACTCGCAGCGCAGGCCGTCTTCGGGCACCACGTCGTCGAGCAGGAACGCCTCGACGGCGTCGTCCACGCAGACGTTGCCCTTGTTGTAACCGGTGTGGCCCTCGCCGACGCGGGTGATGAGGACGCCTTCTTCGAGCTGGTCGGCGAGCGACTCGGACCACTCGTACGGCGTCGCCGGATCGTTCGTCGTGCCGATCACGAGGATGGGGCCCGCACCCTCGGCCGTGATCTCGCCGCGCGTGCCGGTGGGCGGGTACGGCCAGACCTCGCACGAATCGGGTCCGGTCCAATAGGGGGCGATCGTCGGCGCCCCCTCCGCGATCTTGGCCTCGATCGCGGCTTCGGCGGCCGGATCGTCTTCGACCGGATAGTCCATGCAGTTGTATGCCCGGAAGGCCTCGGTGGAGTTGTCGGTGTAGACCCCGTCATCGCCGCGCTTGTTGTAGTAGTCGGCGAGCAGGAAGGCCGTGGTCGGGTCGCCCTGCAGCGCCTCCTCGAGCGCCTGGGTGAGGATGTCCCAGCTGTCCTGCGAGTACAGCGCGGCGATGATCGCCGTCAGTAGCGAGTCCGCACCCATCATGCGTCCGTCGCCGTTCTCGAGCGGCGTGCGGTCGACGCTCGCCAGCAGCGCCCCGAGGTCGGCCATCGCCTCATCCACGGTGCCGTTGAAGGGACAGTTTCCCGAGTCGAGGCAGTTCTGCATGTACGCGCGCAGCGCCGACTCGAAGCCCAGAGCCTGAGTCGCGCCCACCTCGAGCCCCGGAACGGCGGGATCGATGGCACCGTCGAGCACCAATCGTCCGGCCTTCTCGGGGTAGAGCTTGGCGTAGGTCGCCCCGAGGAACGTGCCATACGAGTACCCGAGATAGTTGAGCTGCTTGTCGCCCAGCACGGCGCGGATCAGGTCCATGTCGCGGGCGGAGTTGACCGTCGTGATGTGCGGCAGGATGCCATCGCTGTTCGCCTCGCATGCTTCGGCAAACGACTTGTGCGCGTCGAGCAGCTCGGCCTCCCACTCCGCGGTGCCACGGGCAGCGGACGGGATACCGTAGAGGTAGTCGTCCATCTGCGGCGCGTCGTAGCAGGTCACCGCGGTCGAGCCCCCGACTCCGCGCGGATCGAAGCCGATCACGTCGTAGTTCTCGATGAGATCGGGCCCGACGGCGAAGTCGAGGCTGCTCTGGACGAGCTCCACACCGCTCGAGCCGGGACCGCCCGGGTTCGTGAGCAGGGAGCCGACGGGGGTCCCCTGCGCGCGATGCCGGATCACCGACAGGCTGATGTCACCGGCTCCCGGGTTCTCCCAGTCGAGGGGCGCCGTCACATCGGTGCAGTCGAAGCCGGGGCCGCAGTCCGTCCACTCCAGCTCCTGCGAATAGAACGGCAGCAGGTCTTCGGCGACCCCGTCGGTGTCGGGGACGATCGTCGACGCCGGGCGCGAGGACTGCTCGGGGATCATCGCGTAGAGACAGCCTGAGAGCGCGACGGATGCCGCGGCGAGGCCGGCGATGACCGCGGCGGCGCGACGGAAGCGGGAAGTCGATCGGTTGTTCACGGTTTCCTCCCGCTCGTGATCGTCACGAGCAAGCTCTCGAGTGCGAGCAGCGGAGCGACGTTGCGCTCCAGCGACAGCCGCGTCTCGGCAAGGTGGTCAAGTACGACAAGGGTACGGGCCTCGGACCAGGCCGCGGCGAGGCCTTCCAGCTCGGGGCGCAGCTCGCTGTTGATGAGATCGTCGCCGCGGCCGAACTGCAGCATGATCACGTCGCGGAACAGCGACTGCAGGTCGGTGAGCACGCGATCGATGCCGTCACGCAGGCTGCGCGTGGCACGCTTCTTCTGATCGTCTTCGAGAGCCGAGAGCTGCGTGCGCAAAGCCGGCGGCACGGCCTGACCCTCGGCGATTCCGATCGTGCGCAGGAGCGAAGCCCGCTCCTGCGCGTCGCGCTCTGCCGTGAGGGCCTTCGCGTCTTCGGTCGCGGCCTGGATGATTCGTCCCGCCACATCGACCGCATCGCCGACGCCGCGGACCCCGATGACCGACCGGAGGGTCTCGTCGCGCCGACGCCGAGCCGCGTCGTCGGTGGCGAGACGCTGCGCCATGCCGATGTGGCGCTGCGCATGCCGCGCGGCCTGCTCGGCGACAGCCTCATCGGCCCCCGTGCGCAGGGTGATGAGCCGGGCCACGTCAGCCACATCCGGCTCACGCAGTCGCAGCGAGCGGACCCGGGAGCGGATCGTCGGCAAAAGGTCGGCCTCGCTGGGCGCGCACAGGATCCACACCGTCTGCTCGGGCGGCTCCTCGAGTGCTTTCAGCAGCACATTGGAGGTGCGTTCGACCATGCGATCGGCGTCTTCGACGACGATCACGCGATACCGACCGGCGGAGGGTGCGAAGTACGAGCGCTCCACGAGAGCGCGGGCCTCGGCGATCGTGATGATCACCTTGTCGGTCCGGAGCGCCGTGACGTCGGGGTGGGTGCCCGCGAAGACCTGCCGCATCACGGCCTCGTCTTCGGGGTGGTCGGCGACCAGCGCGGCCGCGAACGCGTACGCGAGAGTCGAGCGGCCGGATCCGGGCGGGCCGGTGATCAGCCAGGCGTGCGAGAGAGCAGCCGGATCGGATGCAGCCGCACGCAGAGTGTCGACGGCGGCATCCTGCCCCCACACATCCGCCCACGGGAAAGGAGCAGGATCGGTGCGGGGCATGCACTCAGCCTAATCGCGACCACCGACGCCGACGGCATGGGCGTCGCTCGCGCAGGTCAGCCGAGCAGGGCGCCGACCCGCGCACGGATCTGCTCGGCGATCGCCGTCGGTGCTGCGGCGGCGTCGAGCACGAGGAACCTGTCCGGCTCGGCCGCCGCGAGGGCGAGGTACGCGTCGCGGACGCGCCCGTGGAACTCCGCCTGTTCCGCTTCCAGGCGGTCGAACGGCTTGTCGGCGGAGTCGAGGCGGGTGCGCGCCGCTGCAGGGTCGAGGTCGAGCAGCACCGTCAGGTCGGGCAGTGCGCCTTCGGCCGCCCACAGCGAGAGGTCGCGGATCTCGGTCGCATCGAGCACACGGCCGGCGCCCTGGTACGCCACGGACGAGTCGAGGTAGCGATCCTGCAGCACCACCTCACCACGGTCGAGCGAGGGTCGCACGACGGTCGCGACGTGGTGCGCTCGGTCGGCCGCATACAGCAGCGCCTCGGCCCGCGGCGCGATGTCACCGCGATGATGCAGCACGATGTCGCGGATGAGCTGCCCGACCTCGGAGCCACCGGGTTCGCGCGTGCGCACGACCGCTCGCCCGGTACCCTCGAGCCACTCCGCGAGCAGATTCGACTGCGTGGTCTTGCCGGAGCCGTCTCCGCCTTCGAGCGTGATCCACGCCCCGTGACCTGAGGTCACGAGTCTGCCTTCTCCGCGGCCTTCGCGGCGGCGTTCGCGGCACGAGTGGCCGCAGCCTTCTTCGCCGCAGCCGACCGTGCGGCCGACGTCGCCGCTGTCGCCTTCTTCGCCGGGGCCTTCTTCGCGGCCGTCGACTTAGCCGCGGTCTTCGCGGCAGGCTTCTTGGCGGCGGGCTTCTTGGCGGGTGCCTTCTTGGCCGGTGCCTTCTTGGCCGCTCCGCGCTTGGGAGCCGGGCCCTTCGCACGCTTGTCGGCGAGCATCTGCACGGCGATCTCGAACGTGATGTCTTCGACGGTCTGCCCGCGCGGAATCGTGACGTTCGTCTCACCGTCGGTCACGTAGGCGCCGAAGCGGCCGTCGCGAATGCGGATCGGCTTGCCGCTGACGGGGTCGGCCTCGAACTCGGCGAGTGCGCTGGATGCACGACGACCGGCACCGTACTTCGGCTGGGAGTAGATCTCCAGCGCCTGCTCGAGCGTGACGTCGAAAATCTGCGACTCGCTCTCGAGCGACCGCGAGTCGGTGCCCTTCTTCAAGTACGGACCGAAGCGGCCGTTCTGCGCCGTGATCTCGTCGCCCGATTCGGGGTCGACGCCCACCACACGCGGCAGGCTCAGGAGCTGCAGAGCGGTGTCGAGCTCGATCGTGTCGACCGACATCGAGCGGAACAGCGATGCGGTGCGCGGCTTCGGGGCCGTCTCCTTCTTCGCTCCACGCTTCGGCTTCGGGGCCTCGACGACCTCGCCGGTCGTCTCGTCGACCGCCGCGTCCTCGGACACCGGGTCGTTCTCCTGCACGTACGGACCGAACCGGCCGTCCTTGACGACGACGATCTTGCCGTTCTCCGGGTTCTCACCGAGCACGCGGTCGCCCGCGACGGGAGCGTCGATGAGCTCCTGCGCCTTCTCGGCGGTCAGCTCGTCGGGTGCGAGGTCTTCCGGCACGTTGACGATGCGCGGCTTGGCGTCGGGGTTCTCCGGGTCGGCGACCTCGAGGTACGGACCGTACTTGCCGAAGCGCAGCGTGGCGGTGTCGGTGATGGGGGTGGAGTTGAGGGCCCGCGCGTCGATCTCGCCGAGGTTGTCGACGACCTGGCGGAGGCCCACGTGCGAATCGGAGCCGAAGTAGAACGACTTGAGCCATTCCACGCGGTTCTGCTCGCCGCGGGCGATCGTGTCGAGGTCGTCCTCGAGCGCCGCGGTGAAGTCGTAGTCGACCAGCTCGGCGAAGTGCTCCTCGAGCAGCCGGACCACGCTGAACGCGAGCCAGGTCGGCACGAGCGCCTGTCCGCGCTTGACCGCGTAGCCGCGGTCGAGGATGGTCTCGGGGATCGACGCGAACGTCGAGGGACGGCCGATGCCCTTCTCTTCGAGCACCTTCACGAGCGAGGCTTCGGTGTAGCGCGGCTTCGGCGTGGTCCGGTGCCCCTTGGCCTCGGCATCCGACACCGCGAGCTGATCTCCGACAGCGACGGCAGGCAGCGACTGATTCTCGGCGGCATCCGCGTCACCGCGCTTCTCGTCGCGACCCTCTTCGTACGCCTCCAGGAAGCCCTTGAAGGTGTAGACGGTTCCGGAGGCCGTGAACTCGGCCTTCTTGCCCGCGGCGTCGACGGCGATCGTGACCGTGGTGGTCTCGTACTTCGCGTCGGACATCTGGCTGGCGACCGTGCGCTTCCAGATGAGGTCGTAGAGGCGCTGCTCGTCGCGGTCGAGCTCGGACGAGAGAGAGGCGGGCGTGCGGAAGGTGTCGCCCGAGGGACGGATCGCCTCGTGGGCCTCCTGCGCATTCTTGCTCTTGGACTTGTATACGCGCGGCTTCAGCGGCACCGCGGCGTCGCCGTAGAGGGCCACCGCCTGGCTCCGCGCCGCCTGCACCGCCTGGGTGCTCAGCGACGTGGAGTCGGTACGCATATAGGTGATGTAGCCCTTTTCGTACAGCCGCTGGGCCACACCCATCGCCTGCTTGGCGCCCATCGAGAGCTTGCGCCCCGCCTCCTGCTGCATCGTCGAGGTGGTGAACGGCGCATACGGGCTGCGTGTGCCCGGCTTGGCTTCGACCTTGGTGACGCTGCCGGCGCCGGCGGCGTCGACCGCCTCGGCGAGCGCGGCGGCGGTGGCCTCATCGAGGATGACGACGGCCTTCTTGAGCTTTCCGCTGTCGTCGAAGTCCGTGCCGCGGGCGAGCTGGCCGCCGTCGACGCGCACGAGGCGGATCTTGAACGACGTGCCGGTCGCGGCGGCCTGAGCATCGACGTCCCAGTACTCGGCCGAGGTGAACGCCATGCGCTCACGCTCACGGTCGACGATGAGGCGGGTCGCGGCCGACTGCACGCGTCCGGCCGAGATGCCGGTCTTGACCTTGTACCAGAGGACAGGCGAGACGTCCCAGCCGTACAGACGGTCGAGGATGCGGCGGGTCTCCTGTGCGTCGACGAGGTCGTGGTCGAGCTCACGCGTGTTGCCGACGGCCGCCTGGATCGCGTCCTTGGTGATCTCGTGGAACACCATGCGCTTGACGGGGACCTTGGGCTTGAGCGTCTCGAGCAGGTGCCAGGCGATCGCCTCGCCTTCGCGGTCCTCATCAGTGGCGAGCAGGAGCTCGTCGGCGCTCTTCAGCGCGCGCTTGAGTTCGGCGACCGTCTTGGTCTTCCGATCGGAGACGACGTAGTACGGGTCGAACCCGTTGTCGATGTCGATGGAGTACTTCCCGTAGGCCTGCTTGTCGGCAGCCGGGATGTCCTTCTTGTCAGCGAGGTCGCGGATGTGGCCGACGGAGCTGAGTACCTCATAGCCGTCGCCGAGGTATCCCTGAATAGACCGCATCTTCGTCGGGGACTCGACGATGACGAGCTTCTTGCCTTCAGCCAAGGGTGCGTCCTTTCTTCGAAGCACACCATACACACCACTGTGTTGGGGTCGTTCACAGTGAGCGAGGTCGCGCTGCCGTCGCTATCCCTCGGGTGGCCCGGCACGGGCTCGGGAGACGGCTGCGAGTCCAGCGTACGCCGCCTGCACCTCCACGGTCGCCACGAAGCCGTCGAGAGCGCAGCCCGTGAGCACCGCGCCCGCCGCCTCAGCGACCCGCCCGGCGAGCGCGCACGGCTCCGCTGCGGTCGGCACGGCCCCGCTCGCAGCATCGGCTGCGGCGAGTGCCGCGGCATCGGCGGCACCGGCCGCGCGCTGTGCCGTCACCGACGCTCCGCCGACCGCGGCGAGCCCGAGCGACAGCGCGGCCGCGACCACCAGGACCCCCGCCGCAACCGCCGTGCCCGCCATCAGCGGCCTCCGTCGAGCGCGCAGCTCGACGCCCGCAGCGGCAGCCGCACCAGCGAGCCGATCGAGGCCTCGAACGTTGCCGTGACGCACACGAGGTCACCCGAGTGCGAAGACGAGATCCCTGCGCCGGGGACGGCCGCGCCCACCACGCGCTGCGCGGCGTCCGCCCCCTCGCCGCGGCCGAGGAGACGGGCCGCATCCGCCGAGGCGTCCTGCAGCGCCACCTGACGTGACGCTGCGCCGAGCGCGCCGGCACCGAGCAGGAGCGCCAGCACCACGGCGGGCAGCCCGAGAGCGAGTTCTGCGGCGACGGAGCCTCGCTCCCCCACCCCGCCGCGACCGGCGCCGCTCCTGCGGACGCGCATCACGACACGGTGAGGGCTCGCCGGACAAGATCCGTCAGGATGCCGCGAACCTCGTCAGATCGCATGATGACGACCAGGAGCCCTGCGAACGCCACGGCAGCCATCGTGGTGATCGCGTATTCGGCGGTGGCCGCGCCGGTGTCATCGCCGAACAGCGCAGCCGCACGGCGCCGGTCGAGTCGGGGGATCTGGATCATGGTGTACCTCTTTCTCTGTGATGCCTTCGCATCGGTTGGTCGGTCTCCGCAGGTTGCTGGGCACTCGCTCACAGGGGCAGCGGTGTCGAGGCCAGGACGCTGAGCAGCATCGGCGCCACGCCGAGCAGGAGGAATGCGGGCAGGGTGCACACGCCGAGGGGGATGAGCAGTCGCGTCGAGAGCTTCGCCGCGCGCAAGCGGCCGTTCACGCGCGCGGCATGCCGATCCTGCGCTGCGGAGGCTCGAAGGAGCTCCGCAGCGGGCACGCCGGCTGCACGGGACAGCTCCAGCACAGACCGGATGCTCTCCTCGGTCCCTCCGCCGGCCGAGCTCTCGGCGACGAGGCGGAGTGCGCGGTCGATCGAAGCGCCCCCGGAGAGTGCGACGGCCACGAGTTCCGCCCGCATGCCCGGCGTGCCCGGCGCAGGCGCGGCGCGACGAAGCAGCCGCCGCGTCCACAGTCGCGCCGCGAGCACGAGCAGCAGACCCGCGACCACGCAGGCGGCACCGAGCGGATTGCCGACGATGACGCCGATGGTGTCGAAGCCGAGCGCGAAGCCGAGAAGGAGTCCGGCGAGCGGCATCCACAGCAGCAGACGCGCCGTTCCCGCGGGCTCTGCGAGTGCGATGCGCACGTCGTCGGCGGCGGACGCGGCGTCGCGCAGAGATTCGGCGATGATCCTGAGCACCTCCGCAAGCGGTGCGCCGACGGTGGTGGCGATCTCCCACGCAGCCGCGAGGTCTACCCAGGCCCCGCCCTCTGCCTCGATGGCGTCGAGGAGGGGAACGCCTCCTTCGACCCGTTCGGTCACGGCCAGCGCGTGCGGATCACCGATGTCGGCGAGGTGCCGCCAGGCGACGACCGGCACCGCTCCCGCCTGCAGCAGGACGGCCAGGGTCTGCACCGAGGTCGCGGCATCGCTCGCCCCCGCCCCACTCGCAGGGGGCGCAGGACGACGCCGGATCACCACGGCGTCACCTCCTCGATGTCCAGCCGGTCGCCCATCATCACGAGCCGGCCGGCCTGGCGGATCCGACGGATGCCCCCGGGCGCGCGGTCGAGATGCAGCACCACGGTGAACGCGCTCACCGCCTGCCGCGCGAGGGCGACCGCGTCCATTCCCGCCAGCGCGCCGAGGGCCTCGAGCCGGGCCGGCACGTCGCGGAGCCCGCTGGCGTGCATCGTGCCGGCGCCGCCGTCGTGTCCTGTGTTGAGCGCGGTGAGCAGCTCTCGGACCTCTTCCCCGCGGCATTCGCCCACCACCAGACGGTCCGGCCGCATCCGCAGCGACTCGCGCACCAACCGAGCGAGCGTGATCCCTCCCGCTCCCTCGACATTCGCCTGACGCGCCTCGAGTGCGACGTGATGCGGGTGGCGCGGACGGAGCTCTGCGACATCTTCGATCGTGACGATGCGCTCGGTCGCCGGGACCTCGGAAAGCAACGCGGACAGGAGCGTCGTCTTGCCCGTTCCGGTGCCACCGGTGATGAGGATGTTGGCCCGCTCGGCCACCAGGCCGAGGAGCCAGGCCTGCTGGCGTGCGCCGAAGGATCCGAGCGCGGCAAGCGCCTCGAGGTCGGCCGCCCGCACTCGAGGGATGCGAATGGAGAGTGCGGTGCCCGTCGTCGCGATCGGAGCGAGGACGGCATGCACCCGGATGCCGGAATCGAGACGGACGTCGACGCACGGAGCCTGGTCGTCGAGATGGCGCCCGCCCAGGCCGACGAGGGCGACGGCGAGGTCGCGGACCTCCCGCTCCGATGCCCGCCATCCGCTCACCGGATCGGCACCGCTGCCCCGGTCGACGAACAGACCCGCCGGGCCGTTGACGAAGACATCGGTCACAGCGTCGTCGACGTGCGCGAGGAGCGGACCGAAGGCGGGGTCAAGGCGCAGCGGCTCGCCAGCGGCATCCGTCGCACCGCTGACAGGTGCCGCGCCGCGGGGCTGGATGACGAAGGAATCGGGCATACCGCGAAGGTAGGCGGCACGAACGGCCCGGGTGATCGGATACGCCACCGAGGCTCAGGCGCTGTGCACAAGCCCCACGGTCGCCGGCCGGTGCAGGAGACGGACAGGCCCCGCCGCCGAAACCGGGAGCGCTCCCAACGGAATGGGCGGCATCTCACGGGGGGAATGAGATGCCGCCCACGGCGATACCCGATTGGGGGAAACGGGCACGCCAAGGCCGGAATGAGATTTCGGCTGTCGTCGAGTGTACGCAAGGCAACCGTCCTGACAAAACCCGTACGACTACCGACTTTCGGCAGTATGCGATGCGTGGCCGCGCGGATAGATTCGCCCTGACCGGGCCGTCCACCCCCACGGCCCTGCTCGAACGACCCGAATGCCGCAAAGGAGCGCCTGCCGATGAGCAGCCAGATCGACCACCTTCTCGACGAGACCCGGCGGTTCGCACCGTCGGAGGAATTCGTCGCCCAGACCATCTCATCGCCCGAACTCTACGAACGCGCCGCGGCCGATCGCGAGGCGTTCTGGGGCGAGCAGTCCCGCGAGCTGGTGCACTGGCACAAGCCGTTCACGCAGGTTCTCGACTGGACGAACCCGCCATTCGCCAAGTGGTTCGACGACGGCGAGCTGAACGTGGCGTACAACTGCCTCGACCGTCACGTCGAAGCGGGGAACGGCGACCGGGTCGCGCTGCACTGGGAGGGCGAGCCCGGGGATTCCCGGCGCATCACCTACGCCGAGCTGACCGCAGAGGTCAAACGGGTCGCCAATGTCCTCGAAGGACTCGGCATCGGCCAGGGCGACCGCGTCGCGATCTACCTGCCCATGATCCCGGAGGCGATCGCCTCGATGCTTGCCGTCGCCCGCCTCGGCGCTATCCACTCCGTGGTGTTCGGCGGATTCAGCGCCGACAGCCTCCGCTCGCGCATCGACGATGCGGGAGCGAAGCTCGTGATCACCGCCGACGGCGGCTACCGCAAGGGCCGCGTCTCCGCCCTGAAGCCCGCCGTGGATCAGGCGCTGACCGACCGCGGCGAGGGCGAGCAGCAGACCGTCGAACACGTCCTGGTGGTCCGTCGTGGAGAGAACGAGGTGGACTGGGTCGAGGGGCGCGACCTGTGGTGGCACGATGTGGTTCCGGCGGCGTCCGCCGAGCACACGGCCCAGGCCTTCCCCGCGGAGAACCCGCTGTTCATCCTCTACACCTCGGGAACCACCGGGAAGCCCAAGGGCATCCTGCACACCTCGGGTGGCTACCTCACCCAGGTCGCGTACTCGCACAAGTACGTGTTCGACCTGCACCCGGAGACCGACGTCTTCTGGTGCACGGCCGACATCGGGTGGATCACCGGACACAGCTACGTCACCTACGGTCCGCTCGCGAACGGCGCCACCCAGGTGCTCTACGAAGGCACGCCGGATGCTCCGCACCCCGGGCGCTGGTGGGAGATCATCGAGAAGTACAAGGTCTCGATCTTCTACACCGCGCCGACGGCGATCCGCTCGTTCATGAAGATCGGCCGCAGCGTGCCGCAGAAGTTCGACCTGTCGTCGCTGCGCCTGCTCGGTTCGGTGGGTGAGCCCATCAACCCCGAGGCCTGGATGTGGTACCGCGAGGTCATCGGCGCCGGCAAGACGCCGATCGTCGACACGTGGTGGCAGACCGAGACCGGAGCGATCATGGTCTCGGCCCTCCCCGGTGTGACCGAGACCAAGCCCGGATCCGCGCAGGTTCCGCTCCCGGGGATCTCGATCGATGTCGTCGATGAGCAGGGCGTCGAGGTCGGCAACGGCAACGGCGGGCTGCTCGTGATCACCGATCCCTGGCCGAGCATGCTGCGCGGCATCTGGGGCGACCCGGAGCGCTACCGCGAGACGTACTGGGAGAAGTTCGAGGACCAGGGCTACTACTTCGCGGGCGACGGGGCCCGCCTCGACGAGGATGGCGACCTGTGGCTGCTCGGCCGCGTCGACGACGTCATGAACGTCTCGGGGCACCGTCTCTCGACGGCGGAGATCGAGTCGTCGCTGGTCGCGCACGAAGCGACCGCCGAAGCCGCCGTGGTCGGCGCGTCGGACGAGACGACCGGACAGGCTGTCGTGGCCTTCGTCATCATCAAGGAGAGCTACCTCGCCGAGCACGAGCCCGCAGGTCTCGCGCAGCTGCTGCGCCTGTGGGTCGGAGAGCAGATCGGGGCGATCGCCCGCCCGCGCGACGTGTACATCGTGGGCGAGCTGCCGAAGACCCGCTCCGGCAAGATCATGCGGCGCCTGCTGCGCGACGTCGCCGAAGGCCGCGAGGTCGGGGACACGACGACGCTGGCCGACACCGCGGTGATGAGCATCATCTCGGCGCAGGTCAAGTAGGACTCCCCCGCAGACGAAGAACGCGCCTTCCCGATCCGGGGAGGCGCGTTCTTCGTCTACGGCACGGATGCGCCGGACAGCGTTCAGGCGAGGATGAAGGTGACCTCGACCTCGACGGGGCTGCCGAGGGGAAGCTCCGCGACGCCCACGGCCGCACGAGCGTGACGCCCTGCCTCGCCGAAGATCTCGCCGAGTACCTCGCTAGCACCGTTGATGACGCCGGGCTGACCCGTGAAGTCTGCGGCGGAGGCGACGAAGCCGCCCACGCGGAGCACTCCGCCGATGCGGTCGACGCCGCCCGCGGCATCCGCCGCCGCGGCGAGGGCGTTCAGAGCACAGGTGCGCGCGTACGCCTTCGCGTCTTCCGCCGAGACCTCGGCGTCGACCTTGCCGACGGCGGGGAGCGCACCGGAGACGAACGGGAGCTGGCCCGAGGTGTAGACGAGACCGCTGTGCACGACCGCCGGGACGTAGGCCGCAACGGGAGCGGCCACCGCGGGCAGCTCGATGCCGAGTTCGGCGAGCCGCGCGGCGACGCTCATGCCTGGTCTCCCTCGAACTGGCGGGCGGCCTGCTCCGCGGCGGCGAGGCCGGCGTTGGCGGAGGCATCCGCGTTCACCGGACGCTTCAGGTAGGCGACGAGACCGCCTTCGGGACCCTGCACGACCTGCACGAGCTCCCAGCCCTGCTTGCCCCAGTTGTTGAGGATGGCTGCCGTGTTGTGGATCAGCAGCGGCGTGGTGAGGTACTCCCACGTGGTCATGGCACTCCTGTCGATCGGGGCGCGACACCGTGATTACGGGCCGGCTCGTCAAAGGTGGTATTCAGGGAACTCCCCTACGATCAAGCGTATGCCCCAAAAGAATCGCACGGTGAGAGGCGTGCTCGGCGGTCTCGTCGGGCTCGTCGGCTTGAGCGCCGTCGCCGGCCTCCTGGTCGCTGCCAGTGTCACGCCCGTCCTCACCATGACCGGTCTCGCCGGCAGCCAGGCACTCACTCTCTTCGACCAGCTCCCCGAGAACCTCAACCCGGGTACGCCGATGGAGCAGTCGACCATCTACGCCACAGACCCCGACGGCAAGCCGGTCGAGCTCGCCTCGTTCTACGAGCAGAACCGCATCCCGGTCACGTACGAGCAGGTGTCTCCCACGCTGTACGACGCCATCCTCTCCAGTGAGGACAAGAGCTTCTACAGCCACGGCGGTGTCAACCTCGGCGCGACCGTGAAGGCCCTCATCGACAACGTCCGAGGCACCTCCAGCCGCGGTGCTTCCACGATCAGCCAGCAGTACGTGAAGAACGTGCTGATCCAGGAGTGCGAGCAGGACGTCGACCGGAACTCCGAGACGTACACCGACGACCTCCGCAAGTGCTTCGATGACGCGACCAACGCCAGCGGCAACGAGGGCATCGAACGCAAGCTGCAAGAGATGCGCTACGCGATCCAGGTCGAGAAGGACTTCTCGAAGAACGACATCCTGCTCGGATACCTGAACATCGCGAACTTCGGCGGCACCGTGTACGGCATCGAGGCCGCATCGAAGTACTACTTCAGCACGAGCGCCGCGAACCTCACGGTCGCGCAGGCGGCGACCTTGGCCGGCATCGTGCAGAACCCCAACACCTACCGCATCGACATGCCGCAGGGCACCACGACGAACCAGGACGGCGAGGCGCTGAACACCGCCGAGAGCGGCTACTCGCTCACGAAGGACCGTCGCCACTACGTGCTGGGCCGCATGCTCGCCGACGGAAAGATCACTCAGGCGCAGTACGACGAGGCGGATGCCTCCGAGATCACACCGACGCTGAAGCAGCCCACACAGGGCTGTGCGGCGGCCGGTCTCAACGCGTACTTCTGCCAGTACGTGCGATCGATCGTGCTCGACGACGAAGCCTTCGGTAAGACTCCTCAGGAGCGCGCCGACCTGCTCCGTCGCGGCGGCCTGAAGATCTACACCTCGCTGGACTACCGCATTCAGAACCCGGCGGCGCAGACGATGAGCGAGATCGTTCCGGCCAACTACGACAACGACTACTTCGGCGCTGCGGGCGTCTCGATCGAGGTCGGCACCGGTCGCATCCTGTCGATCACGCAGAACACGCGGTTCGACGAGACCACCACCGATGATCTCGGCAAGACCTCGCTCGTCTTCGCCGGCGACCAGAAGCACGGCAACTCCGGCGGCTTCCAGGTCGGCTCGGTGTACAAGCTCTTCACGCTGATCGACTGGCTCGAGAAGGGGCACTCCGTCAACGAGGTGCTCAACGGTCGTGTGCAGACGAACTTGAAGATCCCCGTCTGCGAGAGCCCGCAGAGCACGAACACCAAGGAGATCGGCAACTTCGGCGGCGGTGGCGGCAGGACCGGGAGCGTGATGGACTTCACGCGGCAGTCGCTGAACAGCGGCTACTTCGCAATGGCCTCGAAGCTCGATATCTGCGACATCAACAAGGTCGCCGATCGCATGGGCGTCACGCTCGCAAGTGGCAAGAAGGTCACCGAAGAGAACGTGCCGTACGACGTGCTCGGCCCGAAGAACATCTCCCCCATCGCCATGGCGAACGCCTATGCCACAGTCGCGAGCGGCGGCAAGTACTGCACCCCGCGCGCGATCGACCGCGTGGTCGGCCCCGACGGCAAGGACCGCGAGCTTCCGGCCGCCTCGTGCACCGACGGCGTGCTCGCCCCTGAGGTCGCGGCGACGGCCGCGTACGCGCTCAAGGGAGTGATGGACTCGGGCGGCACCGGTCAGAACGCCAACCCGTTCGACGGCACGCCGCTGATCGGCAAGACCGGGACGCACGACCGCTGGTCGACCATGATGATCGAGTCCAGCACCAAGGTCACCACGGCAGTCTGGGCCGGCCGCTGGAAGGGGCAGTCGGACATCTACCAGAAGCGGACCCCCGCTGGTTACCGGCTCAACGAGATGCGCTATCCGTTGGCCAAGGCCGCGCAGGCCGCCGCCAACGAGGTGTACGAGGGAGGCGACTTCCCGCGTCCGGACGACAAGCTGATCCGTCGGGTGGTGGTCGACATCCCGAACGTCGTCGGCATGACGATGGAGGAAGCGGAGTCGACCCTCAAGAGCAACGGCTTCGGCGTGTCCGTCGGTGCCGCTGTCGACAGCGACAAGCCGACCAACATCGTCGTCGCGCAGGATCCCTCCGGGCAGACGGCGGGCGGGTCGACCATCACGATCTCGCCCAGCAACGGCCAGGGAACCACGGTTCCGGCCAACCTCGTCGGCATGTCGCCAGCGCAGGCATCTGCCGCTCTGCAGTCTGCGGGCTTCACGTCGTTCGACTTCGACAACTCGTGCACCCCGCCGACGGCGGTGGTGTCCTCCACGGACCCGGCACCCGGCACGGCGACCAGCAAGTCCACCGCCGTCACCGTGACGTGCAAGTAAACGCTCGCGGTGCTGCGCACCCGGCCCTCATCGCGCTCGGCGCGGTGGGGGCCGTCGGTGCCGCCGCAGCCGTCTGGGGCATCGGCATCGAGCGCTACCTGTTCACGGTGCGCGAGGCGACGGCATCCGCGCTCCCGCCCGGTTCGGCCCCCTTGCGCATCCTGCACGTCTCGGACGCGCACATGGCACCCTGGCAGCACCGCAAGCAGGACTGGCTGGCGTCGCTCGCCGAGCTGAAGCCCGATCTCGTCGTCAACACCGGCGACAATCTCGGGCACGCGAACGGTCTGGAAGGCATCCGACGGGCGTTCGATCCGCTCGCGGGCATCCCTGGAGTGTTCGTGCACGGGTCGAACGATGTGACCGCGCCGTCTCCGCGCAATCCTTTGCGCTACTTCCTCGGTCCGTCCAAGAAGCAGCCCGAGCCGGAGCACCTCGACACCGCGGCGATGGACCGGTACTTCACCGACGAGCTCGGGTGGACCGACCTCAACAACGCCGCGGCGCGACTCACCCTCGCCGGCACTCCGGTCGACCTCTTCGGCGTGAACGACGCCCACCGCGACTGGGACCGCCTCGACGTGCTGCCGGACGCCATCGGCGCGCTCGGTCCGCGCGACGCCGGCACACCGGTGCTGGGCGTCACCCACGCGCCCTACCAGCGCGTGCTCAACGGATTCATCGACCTGGGTGCAGACACGATCCTCGGTGGCCACACCCACGGCGGCCAGGTCTGCCTCCCCGGCTACGGCGCCCTCGTGGCCAACTGCGACATCCCCCTCAAGCAGGCCAAGGGACTGAGTACGTGGACGCACGACGGCCGCACGGTGCCGCTCAACGTCAGCGCCGGATGCGGACACTCGATCTACGCGCCGGTCCGCTTCGCCTGCCGCCCCGAGGCCACGCTGCTCACGCTCACCGCGCGGGACTGATCGCCGGCTCGATTCGGCGCACGGAGCATTTCCCTGTAGACTCGGAGGGTTGCAAACGGGGTGTGGCGCAGCTTGGTAGCGCGCTTCGTTCGGGACGAAGAGGTCGCAGGTTCAAATCCTGTCACCCCGACCAGTGACAAGAGAAGGCCGCCCCCACCGGGGCGGCCTTCTCTGTATCGGGCACGTGCACGAAGGGGAAGGGAACGCATGGGGTCGCTCCTTCCACCACCGCGCCGGTTCACCCGCCTGTGGGCCCTCGCGCTCGGCATCCCGTTCCTCCTGGGCCTTGCCGCTCTGACCCTGACACCGTCGCGGATCGAACGGGCGATGCCCAACCTGCTCGACCTGGTCCTCGGCACGGCGCACCGCCTCGGATGGGAATCCCTCGACTTCACCCGGCTCGAGATCATCGCGAACATCCTGGTGTTCGTGCCCGTCGGCATCCTCGCCTTCGTCCTGCTCCCCCGTCGGGTGTGGCCTCTCGCTCTGCTGGTCGGGCCGCTCCTGTCGCTCGGGATCGAGACCGCGCAGCGTGTGGCCCTCCCCCATCGCGCCGCCACCGTCACCGACCTCGTGGCCAACTCGACCGGCGCGTTCGTCGGCGTCGTGTTCGCCGTCCTCTGCACCCTGCTGCTCGCTTCACGACCCTCCCAGCGGCCACCTTCTAGGCTGGAGACATCATGACCGCGCCCACACTCGTCGCCTTCGATCTCGATGACACGCTCGCCCCTTCCAAGGGCCTGATCGACCCGCGAATCGCGGCGCTGCTGCGCAGCCTGCTGCGCTCCGTCGACGTCGCCATCATCTCCGGCGGCAACGAGGCGCAGTTCCGCAGTCAAGTGCTCGCACGCCTCGGCGATGCGGATGCCGCCGACCTCGCCCGCCTGCACCTGCTGCCGACCTGCGGCACCCGCTACCTCCGGTACGACGGCTCCGACTTCGCCCCCGTGTACGCGCACGACCTCAGCGACGAGGACAAGCAGGCCGCGTTGACAGCGCTGCGCGAAGAGGCCGAGCGCCTGGGACTGTGGGAGGCCGAGCCCTGGGGAGAGATCCTCGAGGACCGCGGCTCTCAGATCACGTTCTCCGCATTGGGGCAGCGCGCACCGCGCGAGGCGAAGCACGACTGGGATCCCGCGGGCACCAAGCGTGCGGCTCTGCGCGCCGCCGTCGCCGCTCGCCTTCCCGGACTCGAGGTGCGCTCCGGCGGATCGACGTCCATCGACATCACGCAGGCCGGCATCGACAAGGCCTTCGGGATGCGGCAGCTCGCCGAGCACACCGGCATCCCTCTCACCGAGATGCTGTTCTACGGCGACCGCCTCGACGAGGGCGGGAACGACTACCCGGTCCTCGCCATCGGCGTGCCCTCCGTGGCCGTCGACGGCTGGGAAGACACGGCGGAGAAGCTCGACGGTCTCCTGCTGACGCTCTGACCTCGGAGGCGTCCTGCGACGCTCTGTCGCGCCCTGGTCCTAACATGGCGTCATGGATGCCCTGCTGATCGTCATCATCACCGCCGCGGCCGCCAGCGCCGTGTGCTGGATCCTCTCCCTGATCACACGCGACACCTCGTGGGTCGATCGGGCATGGTCGATCGTTCCCGTCGTCTACGTGTGGATCTTCGTGGCCGGCGCCTTCGCGAACGGCGACGGCTCCGTGCGTATCGTGCTCATGGGGGTGCTGGCGACCGCCTGGGGCGCACGCTTGACCTTCAACTTCGCGCGCAAGGGCGGCTACACGGGCGTGGAGGACTACCGGTGGGCGATCCTGCGTGGACGCATGCGCCCGTGGCAGTTCCAGGTCTTCAACGTGCTGTTCATCATCGGCTACCAGATGACGCTGCTCGTGCTCATCACGCTGCCCGCCCTGGTCGCGGCAGAGCATCCCGCAGCACTCACCGGGTGGGATGCACTGTTCGTCGCCGCGTTCCTCGTGTTCCTCATCGGCGAGACCGTGGCCGACCAGCAGCAGTGGCGTTTCCACCAGCGCAAGAAGCAGGCAGGCGGCACGCTCGCCCCGGGATTCCTGACGACGGGGCTGTTCCGCTTCAGCCGCCACCCGAACTTCTTCTTCGAGCAGGCGCAGTGGTGGGCCTTCTATGCCATCGGAGCGACGGCGGCGGTCGCCGGCGGTGCGGGCTTCGCCGGCGGCGCGCTCAACCCGACCATCATCGGCCCCGCCTTGCTGACCGTGCTGTTCATCGGGTCGACCATCTTCACGGAGTCGATCACCGCATCCAAGTACCCGGCCTACGCCGAGTACCGGCGCGCGACCTCGATGCTCATTCCCTGGCCGCCGCGCGCTCGCGCGGTGGCTCCGCAGTCCTGAGACGGCAGAGCCACCGCGGGATGGACGCGATCAGCGCGTGCGCGCCTCGGCGTTCGCGCGGGCGACCGGCACCAGACGGGTGAGCTGGGTGACGTGGCCCGGCTCGAGCTCGGCCAGCGACGAGACCCCCAGCAACCGCATCGTGCGCTCGATCTCGCTGCGCAGGATGGCGATCGTGCGGTCGACACCCTGGCGTCCACCGGCCATGAGCCCGTAGAGGTACGCGCGACCGATGAGCGTGAAGTCGGCTCCGAGCGCGACCGCCGCGACGATGTCGGCGCCGTTCATGATGCCGGTGTCGATCATGACGGTGAAGTCGTCGCCGACAGCCCGCCGCACCTCGGGCAGCAGGTGGAACGGGATGGGCGCGCGATCGAGCTGGCGCCCACCGTGGTTCGACAGGACGATGCCGTCGACGCCCGCATCCCGCAGGCGCACGGAGTCCTCGACGTTCTGCACGCCCTTGATCACGATCTTGCCGGGCCAGATGTCACGGATGACGGCGAGGTCGTCGTAGCTGATCGTCGGATCCATCGCCGCATCCAGCAGCTCGCCGACCGTGCCGCCGGTGGTGCTCAGCGACGCGAACTCGAGCTTGGGGGTCGTGAGGAAGTCGAACCACCACCACGGACGCGGGATCGCGTTGATGATCGTGCCGAGCGTCAGCTGCGGAGGGATGCTGAAGCCGTTGCGCTTGTCGCGCAGACGAGCACCGGCGACGGGGGTGTCGACCGTGAACTGCAGCGTGTCGAAGCCGGCGGCGGCCGCGCGGCGGGTGAGCTCGTAGGAGATCTCGCGATCGCGCATCACGTACAGCTGGAACCAGTTGCGGCCGTGCGGATTCGCGGCCTTCACGCCCTCGATCGACGTCGTGCCGAGTGTGGAAAGCGTGAACGGGATGCCGGCGGCGGCCGCGGCACCGGCTCCAGCGACCTCCCCTTCGGTCTGCATCAGACGCGTGAACCCGGTGGGCGCGATGCCGAACGGCAGGGCCGACGGGCCTCCGAGGATCTCGGTGCTCGTGTCGACATCGGGTGCCGGACGCAGGATGCCGGGGTGGAACTCGACGTCTTGGAAAGCCTGGCGTGCTCGGGTGAGCGAGAGCTCGCCCTCGGCCGCGCCGTCGGTGTAGTCGAACGCAGCCTTGGGCGTGCGCCGCTTGGCGATCAGACGCAGATCGTCGATGGTCAGCGCGGCGTCGAGGCGACGCTTGCGGCCGTCGAGCTCGGGCTTCTTGAACTTCATGAGGTCGAGGAGTTCGACGGGATTCGGGAGCTGGCGCTGCACCATGATGTGCCTCTCAGTTCTGAGGGTGGATGTCGCGGGTGAGCCCCGCGGACGTGTAGTAACCGGTGATGTGCGTGCGGACGAGCGTTCGAGCGGCCTCGACATCGGCGGCATCGATCGCGGCGACGAGTGCGTGGTGCTCGGCGCGGAGCCTGGTCGCCATCGAGTCCCAGTCCGGGATCGCGGCGACTCCTGCCTGCACGTACGACTCGATCGAGGAACGCAGGCCCGCCATCATCGCGGCGATGACCGTGTTCCCGCTGGCTTCCGCGAGCGAGAGGTGCAACTGGGCATCGAGAGCGAGGAACTCCCCGGCGGAGAGGCCGACGGCATCCATCGCGTCGAGCAGCTCGTGAGCGCGCACGGTGTCGCGATCGGGGGATGCGGCCATCGCCGTGACGACCGCATCTTCGAGGACGAGGCGGGTGCGCACGACATCATCCAGCGGGAACCCCTGAGCCGCCACCTGCAGCCGCAGCAGCGCCGACATGCCGCCGGTCGGGGTGGCGATGACGATGGCACCGGACTGGGGGCCGGAACCGGTCGCGGTGCGGATGAGTCCCATCACCTCGAGGACGCGGAACGCCTCGCGCACACTGGACCTGCCGACGCCCAGCTCGGTCGCGAGATCGCGCTCCGACGGCAGACGATCGCCGGGGCCGAGTCGACCGTCGAGCAGGTCGCGCTCGATGTGCTCGAGCACGAGCTGCCAGGCGCGCGCCGGCTGGTCGCCCATCGATCCTCCTGTGGTCTGACCACAGATTAGCGCGTGTGGTCTGACCACGCAAACAGGCGCGCTCGATCAACCCGCTGCGCGCACTGCGGGGTGGGGACACGCGGGGATCAGCCCAGGCGGCCGCCGGACTCCTCGAGGTAGCAGGTGCCGCACAGGGACTCGTACGTCGTCAGCTCCGGCGAGGCCGACCCGATAGCGCCCTCGTCGATCGCGACCTGGTCACCGTCGAACACGAAGCGCCCGCCGACGACACGGCCGTTGAACACGGCCTTCCGCCCGCACCGACAGATCGTCTTGAGCTCCTCCAGCGAGTGCGCGATCGCGAGCAGTCGCGCGGAACCGGGAAACGCATGCGTGAGGAAGTCGTTGCGGATGCCGTATGCCATGACCGGGATACCGTCCTCCACCGCGATGCGGAAGAGATCGTCGACCTGCGCCGGTGTGAGGAACTGCGCCTCGTCGATGAGGAGGCACGCGACGTCGGTCGGCCCCGCGGGGAGCAACTCGTCGTCCGACGAATGCTGCATCCGCGCGCGGTGCTCGGCGAAGAGCACTCGCGCGTCGTCGTCGGGGCCGATCAGGAAGTCGACCTGACGGGTGACGCCGAGCCGACTCTCGATCTCGGATGCGCCCTTGGTGTCGATCGCCGGCTTCGCGAGCAGCACATGCTGGCCGCGCTCCTCGTAGTTGTAGGCAGCCTGGAGCAGCGAGGTCGACTTTCCCGAGTTCATCGCGCCGTAGCGGAAGTAGAGCTTCGCCACGGTCCGGGCTCAGACGTTGATGCCGAGGGTGGCGGCGGTCGCCTCGGTGTACTGCTCCGCGAGCGCCGCATCCGTGTTCAGCTTCTCGCCGAAGGTGGGGATCAGGGCGCGGAGTTCGGGCTCCCAGTGCGGATACTCGTCCGGGAAGCAGGCCTTGAGCAGCTGGAGCATGATCGGAACCGCTGTCGAAGCTCCCGGAGAGGCACCGAGGAGCCCGGCTATCGAGCCGTCTGCCGACGAGACGACCTCCGTGCCGAACTGCAGGATGCCGCCCTTCTTCGGGTCTTTCTTCATCACCTGAGCGCGCTGACCGGCGTCGATGAGGGTCCAGTCCTCGTCCTTGGCGGTCGGCATGAAGGTGCGAAGGCTGTCGACCTTCTTGGCGTGGTTCTTCAGCAGCTCGCCGACCAGGTACGTGATCAGATCGGGGTTCTTCACGGCGACCTGCAGCATCGGCAGCAGGTTGTGCGGACGCACCTGCGAGACGATGTCGAGCATCGATCCGTTCTTGAGGAACTTCGGGCTGAACGTCGCGAAGGGTCCGAACATGAGCGACGACTCGCCGCCGACGACGCGGGTGTCGAGGTGCGGAACCGACATCGGCGGAGCGCCGACGGATGCCTGCGAGTAGACCTTCGCCTTGTGCTGGGCGACGACCTTCGGGTTCGTGGTCTTGAGGAACTGGCCGCCGATCGGGAAGACGCCGTAGCCCTTGATCTCGGGAATGCCGGAATTCTGCAGCAGCTTGAGCGCCCAGCCACCCGCACCGACGAACACGAAGCGTGCCTTGACCTCGTTCGGGGTGCGACCGATGGTCGTGCGGTACTTGACCAGCCAGCCGCCGTCCTTCTGCTTCTTGAGGCTGCGCACCTCGTGGTTCGTGCGCAGCGTGACACCCGACTCGGTCAGGTGGTCGAAGAGCTGGTGCGTCAGGGCCCCGAAGTCGACGTCGGTGCCGGCCGGCACGCGCGTCGCGGCGAACGGCTCACCCTTGCGGCGCTGCTGCATGAGCAGCGGCGCCCACTGGTTGATGACGCGGGAGTCTTCGCTGTACTCGATGCCGGCGAACAGCGGCTGCTCCTTGAGCACCTCGTAGCGGGCCTTGAGGTACGCGACATCCTTCTCGCCGCGGACGAAGGTCATGTGCGGAGTCGCGTTGATGAAGGTCGACGGCGCGTCGAGCACGCCCTTCTCGACCAACGACGACCAGAACTGCCGGCTCTGCTGGAACTGCTCGTTGATCGACACGGCCTTGGCGGGGTCGAGCGGAGCGTCGCCCTGCTGCGGCATGTAGTTCAGCTCGCACAGGGCGGCGTGCCCCGTGCCGGCGTTGTTCCATGGGTTCGAGCTCTCCTGAGCCACATCGGAGAGTCGCTCGAAGGCGACGATCTTCCACTCCGGCTGCAGCTCATGCAGGAGAGTACCCAGGGTGGCGCTCATGATGCCACCGCCGATCAGGACGACATCGACGTTTTCTGTCACCGAACCAGTCTAGTTCGCGGGCACGCCGTCGCAGACCATGCGACCGACCTTGCCAGACCGGTTCCACATGGCGGGGATACCGTCAGGCTATGACCAGACGCTCCGCGAGGACCTCGGCGATCTGCACGGCGTTCAGCGCGGCGCCCTTTCGCAGGTTGTCGTTGCTGATGAAGAGGACGAGCCCCTTGCCCTCGGCAGCCGACTGGTCGGCACGGATGCGTCCGACGAAGCTCGGGTCCTTGCCCGCCGCCTGCAGCGGGGTCGGAACCTCGTCGAGTACGACGCCGGGAGCCGCGCTCAGGACCTCGCGCGCGCGCTCGGGCGTGATGTCGCGGGCGAACTCGACGTTGATCGAGAGCGAGTGACCGGTGAAGACCGGGACGCGCACGCAGGTGCCCGCGACGCGGAGGCCGGGGAGCTCGAGGATCTTGCGGCTCTCGTTGCGGAGCTTCTTCTCCTCGTCGGTCTCGTTGTCGCCGTCGTCGACGAGGTTGCCGGCGAACGGGATCACGTCGAACGCGATCGGTGCGACGTACTTCTCGGGCTCGGGGAAGTCGACCGCCGAGCCGTCGTGCACCAGGCGCAGGGTGTCGCCCTGAGCGAGCACGCCCTCGACCTGGCCGAGCAGCTCCTGCGCACCGGCGAGACCGGATCCGGAGACCGCCTGGTAGGTCGACACGATCAGACGCTCGAGGCCCGCCTCGGCGTCCAGCGCCTTCAGCACCGGCATCGCGGCCATCGTGGTGCAGTTCGGGTTCGCGATGATGCCCTTGGGGCGCTCGTCGATCGCGTGCGGGTTCACTTCGCTGACGACGAGCGGAACCTCGGGGTCCATACGCCAGGCGCTGGAGTTGTCGACGACCACGGCACCGGCAGCGGCGAAACGCGGAGCGTAGGCACGGCTCGCCGTGGCCCCGGCCGAGAACAGGGCGATGTCGATGCCCGCGGCATCCGCCGTCTCGACGTCTTCGACGATGACGGTCGCGCCACCGAACTCGATCGCGGTGCCGGCGGAACGTGCGGAGGAGAACAGGCGCAGGTCGCGGATCGGGAACGACCGCTCGGCGAGAATCTCGCGCATCACGGTGCCCACCTGGCCGGTGGCGCCGACGATGGCGATGGAGAGTCCTGATTCGGAGATGCGGGTCATGATGTTCCTTGGCGTCGTGCGGTGCGGCGTACGAGGCTTCGGGCGCGGCGTCGGGATGCGGATGCTGCGCCTGGCGCCGGTGTCAGGGTTTCGGTGAGTCTACCGCGGTCCGGGGCGATGCGGATGCTGCGCTCCACCCGCCCGCGCGGTCGGCAGGAAAGCGAAGGCGGATGGCAGAGATCAGCGTCCGGTGCCGGCGTGGACAGTGGCGTCGGCGTCCCCGTCGAGCCCGTAGGCCGTGTGCACGGTGCGCGCGGCCTCGGTCAGGTCGGTGTCGCGCAGGACCACCGAGATGCGGATCTCGGACGTCGAGATCATCTCGATGTTGATGCCGCCGGCCGAGAGCGCCTCGAACAGGGTCGCGGAGACGCCGGAGTGCGTGCGCATGCCCGCACCCACGACCGAGAGCTTGCCGATCTGGTCGTCATGGATGAGGTTCTGGAAGCCGACCTCGGCCTGATCCCCCGCCAGCGCCTTGAGCGCTGCCGCCGCATCCGCCTTGGGAACCGTGAAGGAGATGTCGGTGCGCCCCGTGGCCGACACGTTCTGCACGATCATGTCGACGTTCGCGCCGGACTTGGCGACGATCTTGAAGATCTCGGCGGCCTTGCCCGGGACGTCGGGCACGCCCGCGACCGTGATCTTGGCCTGGCTGAAGTCGGTGGCGACCCCGGCGACGATCGGTTCTTCCATGACTGCTCCCTCGGCTTCGCGAGGGTTCTTCATGCCCTCGCCCAGAACGTACGTGCCCTCGGCCGACGAGAAGGTCGACCGAGCGTGAATGAGGACGCCGTGACGGCGTGCGTACTCGACGGCGCGGATGTAGAGCACCTTGGCACCGTTGGCGGCGAGCTCGAGCATCTCTTCGCTCGAGACGTGATCGAGCTTCTGCGCCTTCGGGATCACGCGCGGGTCGGCTGTGAAGATGCCGTCCACGTCGCTGTAGATCTCGCATACGTCGGCGTCGAGAGCAGCGGCGAGGGCGACGGCCGTGGTGTCCGAGCCGCCGCGACCGAGCGTGGTGATGTCACGGGTGTCGCGGTTGAACCCCTGGAAGCCGGCGACGATGACGATCGCGCCCTCGTCGAGCGCTTCGCGCAGACGCACCGGCGTGACATCGACGATACGAGCGGCGCCGTGCTGCGAGTCGGTGATCATGCCGGCCTGGCTGCCCGTGAAGGAGCGCGCCTCGAAGCCCATCGAGTGGATCGCCATCGCCAGCAGCGCCATCGAGATGCGCTCTCCGCTGGAGAGGAGCATGTCGAGTTCGCGCGGTGCGGGGATGGGGGCGACCTCGTTGGCGAGCTCGAGCAGCTCGTCGGTGGTGTCGCCCATTGCGCTGACCGCCACGACCACGTCGTGTCCGGCACGACGGGTGTCGACGATGCGCTTGGCGACGCGCTTGATGCTCTCTGCGTCGGCGACGGACGAGCCGCCGTACTTCTGCACGATGAGGGCCACGATCACTCCCTGGGATGTCGGGCGGATCCGCCCACGCTCATTCTACGATCGGCGCGTATGCCACGTTGCGCATGTGTCACGGGGCGCGCGGGCGTCAGAGGGCGGGAGGGAGCGCCTGCGGAGAGACCGGACGCAGACGGCCACCGGTGGCGGCGAACCAGCAGCCGACGATGATCAGCGGGAAGCCGAGCAGCAGCCCGGGCGTCAGCGGCTCGGCGAGCACGATCGCCCCGAGGATGATCGCGACCACCGGATTCACGTAGGTGAACAGCGGGGCGCGCACCGGTCCCACCTCGCGGATGAGGGCGAAGAACGCGAGGAACGCCACCGCAGTGCAGATCACGGCGAGCGCGAGGAGCGCGGCGATCGAGGGCAGTGTGGGAACCTCGTGCTGCGTGAGCAGACCGATCGGAAGGTAGAAGATGCCGATCATCAGCAGCGACAGGGTGATGGTGCCCAAGGACGGCACATCATTGAGCTTGCGCGCCACGATGAACGGGGCGATCGCGTAGAGCACCGCCACCAGCAGGACCTCGCCGGCCGCCAGCAGACTGACCTCGCCGCCGAAGAGACCGGGACCGGCGACCACGACCGCGACGCCGAGGAAGCCGACCAGCAGCCCGATGCCGCGCGCAGGTCCCAGCACCCCACGGTCGCCTCCGCCGAGCGCGATCAGCGCGGCGAAGAGCGGAACGGTCGCCACCAGCAGGCCGGTCATGCCGGAGGGCAGCGTCATCTCGGCGTGCCCGAGCAGCAGGAAGGGACCGGCCATCTCGACCGCTCCGAACGCCAGCACCCACGGCCAGTGCTTCAGTGCCGCCCGGAGCGCTCCGCTGCGGAGGGCGAACGGCAGGAGCAGCAGTGCGGCGATGAGAGTGCGCCCGGCGACGATCGCGGGCGGGGAGAACGACTCGACTGCGACGCTGATGAACAGGTACGGCACACCCCACAGCAGAGCCATGGCCCCGAAGAGGAGCCAGCCGCGACGCGAGAAACCCGCGTTCGGGGTCACAGGATACGCCGGCCCTCGAAGGCGCGACCGAGGGTGACCTCGTCGGCGTATTCGAGGTCGCCGCCGACGGGGAGACCGGAAGCGAGCCGGGACACCGTGATCTGCATCGTCGTGAGCAGCCGACTCAGGTAACTCGCTGTCGCCTCCCCCTCGAGGTTGGGGTTGGTGGCGAGGATGACCTCCTGCACCGTGCCGTCGGCGAGACGCGTCATGAGCTGCGTGATGCGGAGGTCGTCGGGCCCGACACCGGCGATGGGGCTGATGGCCCCGCCGAGCACATGGTAGAGGCCGCGGAACTCGCGCGTGCGCTCGATGGCCGCGACGTCTTTGGCGTCTTCGACCACGCAGATCAGTGTCTGGCTGCGGCGCGGGTCGCGGCAGATGGCGCACCGCTCCTGCTCGGCGACGTTGCCGCAGATCTCGCAGAACCGCACTCGGGTGCGGATCTCGCCGAGGAGTTCGGCGAGACGTGCGACGTCGAACGTCGGTGTCTGCAGGATGTGGAATGTGATCCGCTGGGCGGACTTCGGGCCGATGCCGGGCAGGCGACCGAACTCGTCGATCAGCTCCTGAACGATGCCGTCATACATCAGTTGAACCTCGTCGGGGGCTCGTAGGGCTCTTCGCGCAGGAACGTCGCGCCGAGCACCTGGCGGATCACGGCCTCACCGTAGCGCTGCACTCCCCCGACCGAGGGGGCGCGCTCGATGACGACCGGAGGGGCTGCTGCCGCGCGCTGCTGCTGCGGCATGGATCGCTGCGGCGCGGACTGGGGAGCCTGCGGCGCGGACTGCTGCGGAGCAGACTGCTGCGACACCGGCGGCTCGTACGACGGATCGTAGGGCGGCTCGTCGTCGAAGGCAGGAGCCTCGTCGTCGCCGGGCAGCGGAGGCTCATCGCGATCGACCGCACCGTCGGACGGCGGGACAGGGGCGGATGCCGCGGCCTCGACCTCTTCGGGCTCTTCGTCGACGGGGAGCGGCGAAGACGGGACGGGCGGGGCGCTCGCCGGCTCTTCGTGCGCGGTGGGGATCGGTGCGACCGCCCATTCGGTCACCGCGGATGCCGACGCGCCACGGACCTGCGAGCGGGAAGACCCCGCTGACGCAGGCTCCGATGCGGGAGCGGAATCGGCGGGCGCCGAGGGACCGGATGCCGCAGACTGGCGCGGAGCACCGCCGGCGGGCATCGGCGCGGGAAGGTACTTCACCCGCACCCCGAGCTCGTGCTCGATCGCGGACCGCAGGTGATCGGACGGACCCGAACCCGGAGTCGTGCCTTTGAACTTCGCGACGTCGTGCTGGCTCGTGAAGCCCAGCGTCAGCACCTCGGTGTCGGTGACGTAGGCGAGCGGCTGCACGGCCGTGGCCAGCAGCCAGGACGTGCGACTGATGCCCTCGAGCCGGGTGAGGACGGCGGGCCAGGACGCGCGGATGCTGTCGAACGTGACCGGTCCTCGAGGAGCGGCGGGTTCGGCGGCGGCCGACTCGGTCGCCGCCGGAGCGGGCGTTGCGGCATCGGCTGAACTCGGCCCTTCCGGCGCAGGCGCAGGCGCTGCTGGCGCTGCGGCAGCAACCTCCGAATCCGCAGGCGGCGTGTCCGACGCCTGCGAAGCAGGAGTGGGCGTCGGGACCGCGGGCGCCGAGGCGGCAGGCGCCGAAACAGGCGCCGAGGCCGCAGCGGGCCGCGTGGGCGCCGGGGCGCGCTCGGCAGCGGGAGCCGCCGGCGCCGCAGCGGCAGCATCCGCCGCACTGGCGAGGACCCGCGCCACCATGAGCTCGAGATGCAGGCGTGGCGACGTCGCCCCCGACATGTCGTCGAGGGCCGCGCTCACCACGTCGGCGGTACGCGAGAGACGCGCGGCGCCGAAGGTCTCGGCCTGGCCGCGCATGCGCTGCAGGTCGTCTTCGGCGATCCCGCGCAGGACGGCCGAAGCGCCGGCACCGACGGCCGCGATGACGATCAGGTCGCGCAGTCGTTCGAGCAGGTCGTCGACGAAGCGCCGCGGGTCTTGACCGGTCTGCACGACGCGGTCGATCGCGGGGAACGCGGCAGCGGCATCGCCGGCGGCGAGCGCGTCGACGATCTCGTCGAGGAGGGCACCGTGCGTGTACCCGAGCAGAGAGACGGCACGCGCGTAGCCGACCGTCACGGTCTCGGAGCCGGCGGGTGCGTCGGATCCGGCGATGAGCTGGTCGAGCAGCGAGAGCGTGTCTCGCGGGGAACCGCCGCCGGCGCGCACGACGAGCGGGAGCACGCCCTGCTCGACGATCACGCCCTCTTCGGCGCAGAGCTTCTCGACGTACTCGAGCATGGCCGCGGGCGGCACGAGACGGAACGGGTAGTGGTGCGTGCGGGAGCGGATCGTGCCGAGGACCTTCTCGGGCTCGGTCGTCGCGAAGATGAACTTGACGTGCTCCGGCGGCTCTTCGACGAGCTTGAGCAGCGCGTTGAACCCCTGCGGGGTGACCATGTGCGCCTCGTCGAGGATGAAGATCTTGTACCGGTCGCGGCTGGGCGCGAACGTCGCCCGCTCGCGCAGGTCGCGAGCGTCGTCGACGCCGTTGTGGCTGGCCGCGTCGATCTCGACGACGTCGAGCGATCCGCCGCCGGCGCGCGACAGCTCGACGCAGCTCGGGCAGACACCGCAGGGCACGTCGGTCGGACCTTCGGCGCAGTTCAGGCAGCGCGCCAGGATGCGCGCCGAGGTGGTCTTGCCGCAGCCGCGAGGGCCGGAGAACAGGTACGCGTGGCCGACCCGATCGCCGCGCAGCGCCGTCATGAGCGGATCGGTCACCTGGGACTGCCCGATCATCTCGCCGAACGTCTCGGGTCGGTAGCGGCGGTAGAGGGCTGTGGTCACCTCAACAGCCTACGGCGTGCCACCGACCTTCGGCTGGTCGGCGACTCCCCGGCACCCCCACGCATCAATCGGTCGACTCGATCACCGGGATGGCCGTGGTGATGACGGGGACGGACGCCGACATCCGGGTGCCGTCGTCGCGGCGGGCATCGGCGAACTGCCGCAGCGTCGGACGCCCCGGGATCCGCGGACCCTGATCCGCCAGCGGCACGACGACCTCGTCCTCGACCGTCGCGAAATAGGCGGTGTCCCGCACGCTGAACGGCACCGGGGGGCCGCTGCGCACCTGCACGCGCAGCTCGTCCTTGGTGACCGTCACGTGCAGCGCGGATCCCTGCCACTGCAGCGGGAACGACAGCGACGGCCAGTCGGCGGGAAGCCGCGGGTCGAAGCTCAGGTCGCCGGCGTAGTCGCGCATGCCCCCGAAACCGCACACCAGTGCCGTCCACACCCCACCGGCCGACGCCACGTGAACGCCGTCGGACGCGTTGTGGTGCAGGTCGTGCAGGTCGACGAACAGCGACTGCTCGAAGTAGTTCTGCGCGAGGTCCTGGTACCCCACCTCAGCGGCGAGGATCGACTGCACGACCGCCGAGAGCGTCGAGTCGCCCGTGGTCAGCGGGTCGTAGTAGTCGAAGTCGGCCTTCTTCTCCTCGGGCGAGAAGTGGTTTCCCTGCAGGAACAGCGCCAGCACGACATCCGCCTGCTTCAGCACCTGGAACCGGTAGATGACCAACGGGTGGAAGTGCAGCAGCAGCGGTCGCTGCTCGGCGGGCGTGTTGGCGAGATCCCAGACCTCGCGCTCGAGGAACAGCGAGTCCTGCGGATGGATGCCGAGGCCCTCGCTGTACGGGATGTACATCGCCTCCGCCGCGCGGTCCCACGCCTCGGCCTCGCCGACACCGAGCCCCGTCCGGTCGACGAGCTTCACATAGTCCTCGGGGTGGTTCTCCTGGATCTCGCGCACGATCTTCGCCGCGTAGCGGAGGTTGTAGCGGGCCATGACGTTCGTGTACAGGTTGTCGTTGACGACCGTCGTGTACTCGTCCGGCCCCGTGACGCCGTGGATGTGGAAGGTCTCGATCCCGTCGCCGGCATCCGTCTCCTCCACCAGCCGCGAGGCGCGCCAGAAGCCGAGGGTCGCCCACAGGCGTGCGGTCTCGATCGCGATGTCCGCTCCCTCGCGCCGGAGGAACTCCTCGTCGCCGGTCGCGCGCACGTACTTGCCGAGCGCGAAGCTGATGTCGGCGTTGATGTGGTACTGCGCGGTGCCGGCCGCATAGTAGGCGGAGGCCTCTTCGCCGTTGATGGTGCGCCAGGGGAAGAGCGCCCCCGCCTCGTTGAGCTGGGCTGCCCGGCGACGCGCAGCCGGGAGCATCCGCGCCCGTGCCCGCAGTGCGTTGTACGCCCACCGCGGCGACGTGTAGGTGAGGAACGGGAGCACGTAGATCTCGGTGTCCCAGAAGTAGTGTCCGCTATAGCCCGAACCGGAGACGCCCTTGGCGGGGACGCCGGCGCCGTCTGCGCGGGCGGAGGCCTGAGCCAGCTGGAAGAGGCACCAGCGCGTGGCCTGCTGCAGGTCGTCGCGCCCACCGATCTGCACGTCGCTGCGCTCCCAGAATGCATCGAGCCACGCCCGCTGACGCTGGAAGACCGTCTCGACGCCCTCATCCGCTGCCCGGTCGAGCGAACGACGGCAGCGATCGACGAGCTCACGCGGCGGCACCCCCCGCGAGGTGTGGTAGCTGACGAGCTTGGTGACCGTGATGGGGACGCCGGCTTTGGCCTGCACGCGGAACACGTTCTTCGCGATGTCGGGCTCGACGAGCGTGCGGGCGTTGTACTCGTTCTCGGTCTCGACCACGTGGTCGGCGACGACGGCGACCGTCATGCCCGAATCGGCGACGCGGTACGACAGCGCGGAGCGCATCCCGTCCTGCCAGTGCTCGGCGGGCTCCAGCACGCGGTCGGCGATCTTCTCGGCCTTGCGAGGATCGAACGCGGCGGCCTTCGTGCCGATCGGCGTGCCGGCGTACACGCCCGCGCCGTCCTGACGGTTCAGCAGCTGGCAGCTGATGGTGACCGGGGCGTCGGCGTTCTCGACGACGACCTCGAGCCGCAGCACCGCGAGGTGCCGTTCCTCGAAGCTCACGATGCGCTCGTCGCGCATGCGCACCCGCTTGCCCGACGGAGTCTCCCAGACCACGTGGCGCTCCAGCACCCCGGTGCGCAGGTCGAGCGTGCGGCGGTACTCGCGCACGTCGGCGTCGTCGAGCGAGATCGGCTCATCGTCGACGTAGACGCGCATGACCTTGGCGTCGGGAGCGTTGACGATCGTCTGCCCGACCTCGGCGAAGCCGTAGGCCTGCTCGGCGTGCCGGATGGGCCAGGTCTCGTGCAGCCCGTTGATGAACGTGCCGTGTTCCTGCGCGCCGCGACCCTCGATGTGGTTGCCGCGCAGGCCCAGGTAGCCGTTGCCGACGGAGAACAGCGTCTCGCCGACGCCCTCCTCCGAGTAGTGCGTGTCGATCAGACGCCACGGGTCGACGGGGAAGCGGTCGCGGTCGATCATGCGGTCTCCGGGTTGTCGGTGCGGGGAGCGGGAACGAACACGGCCAGGTCGTCGACGACGACCGTCGCGCCGGCGGCGCGGAGCGCGTCGGCTCCGGCGCCGCGGTCGACGCCGATCACATCCGCATAGCCGGCTGCGGCGGCGGAAGCGGCACCGGAGGTGGCATCCTCCACGGCGACCGAGCGGGCCGGGTCGACGCCGAGTGCCACCGCGCCCGCGGCGAACATGTCGGCGGCGGGCTTCGACGCGAGACCGTCGCTCTCGGCGACGACGCCGTCCACCACGATCCGGAAGAAGGAACGGATGCCGGCGGCGCCCAGCACCTCCTCGGCGTTCTTGGAGCTCGACACCACGCCGAGCGGGATGCCGGCGGCGTGCAGAGCCTCGACGAGTGCGAGCGAGCCCGGGTACGGTGCGATCCCCTGCCCGCGCAGCGACTCCGCGAAGGCGGCGTTCTTGCGATTGCCGATCCCGCAGATGGTCTCGGCCGAGGGGTCGTCGTCGACGTCTCCCCAGGGCACCTCGACGTTGCGGCTGCGCAGCAGACTCGACACTCCGTCGTAGCGCTTCTTGCCGTCGACGTAGTCGTAGTAGTCGGCGTCGGTGTAGGGCGGTGTGAGGCCCCAGCGGGCGAACACGTCGTCGAACACGACCTTCCAGGCCCGCATGTGCACTTCGGCGGTCGGAGTGAGCACGCCGTCGAGGTCGAACAGTACGCCTTCGGCGTGGAACAGGTCGGGCAGTGCTTCTGGCACAGAGCCTCCAGGAGAAGGGCGATCGTCGGGCCGGCACCGCTCCGTGCCACTGTGCAAGCGTAATGCTGCGGCGCGTCAGGAGGTAACCCCGGCGGGCGGATCAGAGCAGTTCGGCCGTCTGCCGGGCGATCTGCAGCTCTTCATCGGTCGGCACCACGAGCACCGTCACCGGCGACGCGTTCGTGGAGATGCGACGGATGCCGCGCTCCCTCGCCTCGTTCCGGGCGGCATCGATCTCCACACCCGCGAATCCGAGAGTCGCCATCGCCGCCGCCCGCACCGCCGCCGCATTCTCGCCGACGCCGGCGGTGAAGGAGATGACGTCCACTCCCCCGAGTTGCGCGATGTACGCACCGGCGTAGGCGCGCAGGCGGTGCACGTACACGTCGAACGCCAGCATCGCCGCATCCTCTCCCTCCTCCACGCCGGCGAGGATGTCGCGCATGTCGCTGCGCCCGGCGAGCCCCGCGAGCCCGCTGCGGGTATTGAGCAGCGAGTCGAGGTCGTCGATCGAGAGGCCGGCACGCCGCGACAGGTGCACGAGCGCGGCGGGGTCGAGGTCACCGGAGCGGGTGCCCATGACCAGGCCCTCGAGCGGGGTGAGCCCCATCGAGGTCTCGACCGAGCGACCGCCGTCGATCGCCGTCACCGACGCTCCGTTGCCGAGGTGGAACACGAGCTGCCGGAGGCTGCCGAGGTCGCGACCGAGGAACGTCGCCGCCGCCTCGCTCACATACTGGTGGCTCGTGCCGTGGAAGCCGTAGCGGCGCACCCGATGCTCCGCGGCGAGCGCGGCGTCGATCGCGTAGGTGTATGCGGCGGGCGGGAGCGTCTGGTGGAAGGCCGTGTCGAAGACGGCGACGTGCGGAACCTGATCGAACACGGCACGGGCGGCGCGGATGCCGGCCAGGTTCGCGGGGTTGTGCAGCGGTGCGAGCACCGCCAGCTCATCGATCTGCCGCTCCACATCGGCGTCGATCAGCGTCGGCGCGTAGAAGCGGGCGCCGCCGTGGACCACACGGTGCCCGACGGCGACCGGGCGGTGCTTCTCGAGCGACGGCCCATGCGCGGCGAACTGCTCGCGCATGATCTCGAAGGCGGCGGCGTGATCGGCGATCGGGCGCTCGTCGCGATACGTCGCGTCGAGCATCGTCGGCACGGCACCGCCATCGGTCTCGGGACGCACGGTGTGCGCGACCGGGCTGGCGTCCTGGCCGATGCGCTCGATGAGCCCGCTCGCGAGCAGGTTCTCCTGCTCGATGTCGATCAGGCTGTACTTCAGCGACGACGAGCCGCTGTTGATGACCAGGATCGCGCTCACGCCTGCTCTCCCTGTGCCTGGATCGCGGTGATCGCGACGGTGTTGACGATGTCGTCGACCAGCGCGCCGCGGGACAGGTCGTTGATGGGCTTGTTGAGTCCCTGCAGCACCGGTCCGATGGCGACGGCGCCGGCCGAGCGCTGCACCGCCTTGTAGGTGTTGTTGCCGGTGTTGAGGTCGGGGAACACGAACACCGTCGCCCGCCCGGCAACAGCGGAGTCGGGGAGCTTGGCCTTGGCGACCGCCGCATCCGCCGCTGCGTCGTACTGGATGGGGCCCTCCACCGGCAGCTCCGGCGCGCGCTCGCGCACGAGGGCGGTCGCCGCGCGCACCTTGTCGACGTCGGCGCCGGTGCCGGACTCTCCGGTCGAGTACGACAGCATCGCGACGCGCGGGTCGATCCCGAACTGGCGGGCGGTCGTCGCCGACGAGATCGCGATGTCGGCGAGCTGCTCACTCGTCGGGTCGGGGATCACGGCGCAGTCGCCGTAGACGAGCACACGGTCGGCGAGCGCCATCAGGAACACGCTGGAGACGACGTTCACGCCGGGCTTCGTCTTGATGATCTCGAACGACGGACGGATCGTGTGCGCCGTCGTGTGCGCGGCGCCGGAGACCATGCCGTCGGCGAGGCCGAGGTGCACCATCATCGTGCCGAAGTACGACACGTCGGTCACGGTGTCGGCCGCCTGGGCGAGCGTGATGCCCTTGTGAGCGCGCAGTCGCGCGTATTCCGTGGCGAAGCGCTCGACCAGTTCGGGGTCGGTGGGGCTGAGCACCTGGGCCGCCGCGATGTCGACGCCGAGCTCGACGGCACGCGCCCGCACCGCAGCCTCGTCTCCGAGGATCGTCAGGTCGGCGACCTCCCTGGCCAGCAGCGTGGCGGCGGCGCGCAGGATGCGGTCGTCTTCCCCTTCGGGCAGCACGATGCGGCGTCGGTCGGCCCTGGCACGTTCGATGAGCCCGTACTGGAACATCAACGGCGTCACGACGCGCGACTCCGCGAGCCCGAGCTTCTCGGTCAGCTCGGCGATGTCGACATGCGCCTGGAACAGGCCGAGCGCACGGTCGTACCGGCTGCGGGAATCGGCCGAGATCCGGCCACGGGCGCCCATCACCCGCACCGCGGTGTCATACGTGCCGAGGTCGGTAGTGATGATCGGAACCGTCGAGGCGAATCCGTCGAGCAGCTGGAGGATCGGCTCCGGCAACGGGAACGGGCCGTTCAGGATGATGCCGGCGATGCGCGGGAACGTGCCGGAAGAATCGGCCAGCAGCGCCGCGAGGAGGACCTCGGTGCGGTCGGCGGGGATCACCACGACCGCCTCCTCGGTGAGCCGCGGTAGCACGTTGACCATCGACATCCCCGCAACCACGATCGTCAGTGCCTCTGCCGCCAGTCGATCGTCGTCGCCCTTGAGCAGGGTGCCGTCGACGGCGGCGAGGATGCCACGGATCGAGGGCGCGACCAGCGCGCGGTCCTCGGGGATCGCCCACACCGGTGTGCGCTCGTCGCGGAGCACACCGCGCACGGCGTCGATGATGGCTTCGAGGCCGTCGGGGTCTGCGCGGTTCACGGCGACCGCGAACAGCTCTGCCCGTTCAGCGGCGAGCTCGGACAGCGCCAGTTCTGCGATCTGTCCGACGGCTGCCGCCGCGCGGGCGGTCGTGGTGCCCAGCTGCTCCGCCTGGCGCTGCTGATCCCGGCCGCTGAGCACGAGCATGACCGGCGCCCCCAGGTTGGCCGCGATCCGCGCGTTGAAGCCCAGCTCTGCGGGGCTGGCGACATCCGTGTAGTCGCTGCCGATGATCACGACGGAGTCGCACTGCGCCTCGACCGCCTTGAACCGCGCGACGATCGTCGACAGCGCCGCTTCCGGGTCGCTGCGCACGTCGTCGTAGGTGACGCCGATGCAGTCCTCGTAGTCGAGCTGCACACCGTCGTGCGCGAGCATCAGCTCGAGGATGTCGTCGCGTTCGGTGACGGACCGCGCTATCGGGCGGAACACCCCCACCCGCGGCGAGACGCGCATCAACGCGTCGAGCGCCCCGAGGGCGATCGTCGACTTTCCGGTATGGCCTTCGGCCGAGGTGATGTAGATGCTCTGCGCCACAGCTTCAGCTTAGGCGCGGCATCCGTGAACCCACCGGGCATCCCACCGGAACTATTGCGCCGGCGTCACTCGCAGTGCCCCGACAGCGCATCGACGACCGCCGTGGCATCCGCCTGGAATCGGGAGTAGTAGTCGCGATCCATGTTGATCTGCACCCGGTGGATCGCGTGCGACGGCTCCATGCTCTGCCAGTCGGGAAGCCGGCCGAGGCGGTCGAAGAACAGGGTCGCGGCGGTCGCCGGATCCATCCGCTGCTCGGCGCTCCCCCACCAGTCCTGCTGCTGGAACAGTCCGATGCTCGTCGTGCGCGAGCCGTCGGGGTTCGTGAACCCGCTCGTCTCCCAGTCGCCGTAGTCGATGTTGTGGAGGCTGCTCTCGCCCATCGCCGTCATCACCCCGAGGATCTGCCCCTCACGCGGGAAGCCGAGCCCGGCCGCCGTCTTCACGATGGTCGCCGCGTTCTCGAGCTGCTCCCCGCTCCACCCCTCGATGCCCGCCGCCGGGAACGTCTGCGGCTCGTCGATGCAGATCGGCGCGGGGTCGCGCGCGAGCCCGAGCGGGATGAGCGCCAGCAGCCCGCCGAGCACCAGGACGGCCGTGGTCGACACGAGCACCCGCTGCAGGATCTTCCGGCGGCGGAGCCGGATCGCCGCCTGCCGTCGCGTGCCGGGCTTGCGCCGCCGCGCCGTGCTCTTCCGCTTCGATCTCGGCTTCGTCGTCGCTCGCCTGCGCTTCGCCGGCGACGCCGCGCGTCGGGGACTCATGCCGCGAGGGTTCCGCGCTCTGTTCGCGGACGACGGCCGATGAGCGCGGCGAGTCCGCCGCCGATCGCGCCGAAGAGGTGCCCCTGCCAGGAGATCCCGTCGGCGACGCCGAGCACTCCCGCCAGCATCGTGGCGCCGTACAGGGCGAGCACGATCAGCGCGATGACGGCGTAGAGGATCCGGTGGGCGACGCGGCCCGGCGCGAACACCCGCATCACGACGTAGCCGAAGTAGCCGAACACGAGCCCGGAGGCGCCGACCGTCAGCGTGCCGGGAGCATTGAAGAGCCACGTGCCGATGCCGCCGACGACCGCGACGATCGCCGTGACGGCCCAGAATCGGCGGGTGCCTTCGACCGCGACGAGGCAGCCGAGCACGAGGAACGGCACCGAGTTGCCGATGAGATGCTGCCAGTTCGCATGCAGGAGCGGACCCAGCACGATGCCACCGAGACCGGACACATCCCACGACCGCAGTCCGAAACCGGTGAACGATCCCGGCAGGATCGCATCGGCGAACTGCACGACCCACATCGCGACGAGCAGGAGCACCGGCGAGGCGAAACGGCCGAGCGGATGCTGCGCCTTCGGTGGCTGAGTGACGGTCACCGGATGATTGTCGCAGGTGCAGCCAGGAGAGGACTGAGCATCCGGCGGATCACCCGCAGAAAAAGAAAGTGACCCTCCGCGCACCCAGCAGAGCCCGGTTACCCTTGCTGCGTTTCCGCCCTGGGGGAATTGGCCTGGATGCCGCCACGCGGAGAGCCGTCAACCATCCTAACCCGATGCGCCGGGTGGTTCGAACCGTCACCGCGGATGGCGGAGAGCTCAGGGGAACCTGCCAGAGCGTTACCCCCTCCACAGGGTTACGATCGAGTAACGCGCACCGCAGCGCCGATGTGAGAGGGAACGCATGCCCGAGAACGCCCCCCTGGTCCCGGTGACGATCGACGCCGAGCGGTTCGCCGCGCAGACCTCCGCGATCCTCGGCTCCATCGGCCAGGTCATCGACGGCAAGCCCGATGCCGTGCGCAGCGCTCTCGTCTGCCTTCTCGCCGAGGGACACCTGCTCATCGAAGACGTGCCCGGCGTCGGCAAGACCATGCTCGCCCGGGCGCTCGCCGCGAGCGTTGATGCGACGGTGCGCCGCATCCAGTTCACCCCGGACCTGCTTCCCGGCGACGTCACCGGCGTCTCGGTCTACAACCCGGTCGATCGGGAGTTCGAGTTCAAGCGCGGCGCAGTGTTCGCCCACATCGTGATCGCCGACGAGATCAACCGCTCCTCCCCGAAGACACAGTCCGCGCTGCTCGAGGCGATGGAGGAGGGACAGGTCACGGTCGACGGCGCCACGCACATGCTCCCGAAGCCGTTCCTGGTCGTCGCGACCCAGAACCCGCTCGAGATGGAGGGCACGTACGCCCTGCCCGAGGCGCAGCGCGACCGCTTCATGATGCGTATCTCGATGGGATACCCGGATGCCGCAGCCGAAGCGCTCATGCTCCGTCAGCGCGACGTGGTGAGCCCGCTCGCCGCAGTGACGCCCGTCGCCGATGCGGCGTCCATCTCGCAGCTCATCGCGTGGGCGCGCTCCGTGCACGTGGCCCCCGCGCTGGAGGAGTACACGGTCGCCCTCGCGCAGTCGACCCGCTCCGACCCGAACCTCCACCTCGGCGCGAGCCCCCGGGCCACCCTGCAGCTGATCAGGGCGGCGAAGGTGTGGGCCGCCCTCGACGGACGCGACTACGTCATCCCCGACGACATCACCGCGCTGCTGATCCCCGTGCTGGCGCACCGGCTGCTTCCCGCGCGCGGCGCCCACCGTGCCGGCGCACAGCCCGTCGAAGCCGCACTCACCCAGATCGTCGAGCGGGTGCGCGTTCCCGTCGCGACCCGTTCCTGACCGAGACCCTCATGCGACGACGCCGATCCCTCACCAGCCGCGGCGCCGGTGCGCTCATCGCCGCGCTGGGCTGCATGATCGCCGCCAACGTCCTCGGCGCCCGCATCCTGCTCTACATCGGGGTGCTGCTCGCCGCCCTCACCCTCTTCTCGCTCCTCGCCGTGCGTCTCCCCCGCCGCTCCGGGACGGTCACCCGCCAGATCTCCACCGACCTGCTGACCGTGTCGGAGACCTCGAGGGTGACGGTGCGCTTCACGTTGCGCGCCCTCCGCGTGCCGCGAGGGCTGTGGCACGACGTGCTGCCCGATGCCGTCACCGGAGACTCCGGCGGCGAGTACCCGCCGGAGACCGGGCAGCTCAGCTACCTGATCACGGGGGTCCGACGCGGCGTCTGGCCCCTCGGCCCGCTCATGCTGCGCACCGTGGATCCGTTCGGGTTGGCGCAGCGCGAGCAGTCGTTCGGCGACACCCGCAGCGTCACGGTCGTTCCCGAGGTCTTCGCCCTCGCCCCGCTCGCCGTGCGGGTCGGAGCTGCCGGTGGCACCGCCCACACCTCGTCGACGAGACTGGGGCAGGGCAGCGACAACCTGTCGCCGCGGGGTTACATCCCCGGCGACTCGATGCGTCGCATCCACTGGCGGGCGACCGCCCACCGTGGGCAGCTCATGGTGCGTCAGGAAGAGGAGGAGTCGAGCCCTGACGCGGTCGTCGTGCTCGACCGCAGCAGTCGCCACTGGGATGCGCCGGGCGTCCACGCCGATCCGGCCTTCGAGACCGCCGTTTCCCTGTGCGCATCCGCCGCCATCCATCTCGCGTCCGAGGGCTACAGCGTCGACGTGATCGACGGCGCGGGAACTCTGCTCGGTGCCCTGCGCGGTCACGAAGACGACCGCGACGGCCTGCTCGTGGCGCTGGCGATGGTGACCCCCCGCGGCGAGAGTCGGGATCTGGCGTCGCTCATCGGCGGAACGCCTCCCGGCCCGCTGGTCTTCATCACCGGGCGCCTCGATGAGGAGGACGCCGCCCTGCTGCGTCCGGCGGGAGCCACCGCCCCGATGCTGTTCAGCACCGAGCTGCTGCCCGGTGCCGCCGAGGCCTCCGCCCCGCACGGCTGGACGGTCGTGGAGATCGGCGAGGACATCGCCGAGGCCTGGGAGGATGCCGTCTCGGCGCGGATCGGGGTCGGCGATGTTCCGCGCTGAGCAGTCGCCCCCGACCGCGGCCGCCCCCGCGCCGACCGCGCCACGGTGGCATCGCGACCGTGAGGAGACGACCGGTGTCGTCGGCCCCGGTGCGATGGCGGCTGCGGCGACGCTGGTGGCGACGTGGCCGTACACGTCGGTCATCTCTCCGGGCACCTGGTCGGGCACGGTCCTCGTCGTGGTCATCGTCGTGGCCGGGACGGGCATGCTGCTGCGGCACCTGCTGCGCCGACGGGCGGCATGGGTCCGGGACACCGGCACCCTCCTCGCCCAGATCGTCGTGGCCATCGGCGCCGTGACGCTGCTGGTCGCAGGTGACACCGCGCTCTTCGGGGTGGTCCCGACGACGACCACCCTCGCGGTGTTCGGAGCCCTCGCGGCCGCGGCCTTCGAGGAGGTCGCGTTCGGTTCCGCGCCGCTCGATGCCTCGCCCGGGCTCGCCGCCTCGATGGGCGTCGGCTTCGCGATCGTCGCGATCCTCCTCGATCAGCTCGTGGCGCATCGCTCGGCCGTGCTGGCTGCGCTGCTGACCGGCGCCATCGGTGCGGTGCCGATGATCGTCACCCTGAGTGAGACGAACGTGATCTGGTTCGTGCTCTACGGCGTGATGGCCCTGCTCCTCTTCCGTTACACCGCGCGACGGCATCCGGAATCGCCTCGCCGATCGTCGACCTCGCTCGCCGTCGCGCTCGGGGCCGCCGCGCTGGTCACGACCGTGGCCATCGCCCCCGCGCTGCCCGTCGCGACGAGCATGGCCGGCACCGGCGTCGGCGTCACGGTCGACGCATCGCTGCGCCTCGGTGACGACCTGCGCCAACCGAACCCGGTCGAGGTGCTGACCGTGGCGGCGGACGGCGAGACCGCCCCCTACCTGCGGCTGACGACGCTGTCCCGATTCGACGGACGCGTCTGGCAGCCCGACCGAGGCGACCTGCAGTCGCAGGACGACGGCTTCGGCGCCCCGGAGTGGGGTGAGGGCATCGCGACAGAGGAGGAGAACACCTCCATCCGGGTGCTGCGGATGTCCAGCTCGTGGCTTCCGGTGCCGTATCCGGCCACCGACGTGCAGGGACTCAGCGGATCGTGGCGGGTCTCCCCCGACAATCGCACGCTCTTCTCCCGCAGCGCCGATGCCGTCGGCAACGACTACACCGTCACCTCGTCACGACTCATCCCGACGCTCGAGCAGATCCGCGCGATCGACGCCGCACCCCCCGTCGTCGATCCCGAGGCGGAGCCTGTGGAGCTGCCGGGCATCATCGCCGAGCTGGCCACCGACGTGACCGCGGCCGCGAGCACCGACTACGACCGCCTCCTGGCGCTGCAGAACTGGTTCCGCTCGCAGTTCGCGTACTCCCTCGAGACACCGGTGCAGGAAGGCTTCGACGGCACCGGAGCCGAGGCCGTGGCGCAGTTCCTCGAAGAGCGTCAGGGGTACTGCGTGCACTTCGCCGGTGCCTTCGCGCTGATGGCCGAGAGCCTGGGGATGCAGGTGCGCATCGTCGTCGGGTACCTGCCCGGCTCGCTCACCGACGAGAAGCGCGGCACGGAATCGGTCTTCTCCGTGACCAGCGACCAGCTGCACTCCTGGCCGGAAGTGCTCTTCCCCGGGGTCGGTTGGGTTCCGTTCGAACCGACCGCCTCGCTGGGCGTGCCGACCGCCTTCCGTGCAGGAGTGACGCAGGGCGGTGGACCCGGAGACCCCGCCGCCCCCGTCCCCACCACGGCCCCGCAGAGCGAGGAGACCTCGGCTCCGGAAGTGGACCGTGACCCCGACGGCGGCGACTCCGCGGACGGCGGCGCACGGCGCACCCTCGACCCGATGCCGGTCGCGCTCACCGGACTCGGCATCGTCGTGCTGCTCCTGTTGCCGGCGCTCATCCGCGTCGTCGAGCGCCGCGGCCGTATGAACCGGGCGCGAAGCGGGGACCCCGCGGCAGCCTGGGCCGAGCTCCGCGACACGCTGATCGACCTGCAGCGGGACGTGTCGGATGCCGAGACCCCGCGCGTGCGTGCGGCGGGACTGGTGCGGGAGAGCCAGGTGGACCCGGAGGCGATGCGTCGACTCACGGATGCCGTCGAGCGGTCCAACTACGCCCGGTCCGGCGAGGCATCGGCAGATCTCTCCGAGCCGCTGAGCCAGGTCCTGCGACAGTTGCGCGGCAGTGTCGACCGACCGACGCGGGTGCGCGCCGCACTGCTGCCGCGGTCGCTGTACGCTCCGCGAGCCGCCGAGCCGGGAGCGGCGGTCTGACGGCAGGACTCCGGGACGCTCGGCTCGGGTCGGTCGAACCCGCGTTCAGGCGGCGTGAGCCGCGCAGGGCACGGCGACGCAGGCCTCGCACACCACGAACTGCGAGCGGCAGGAGAGATCGGGGCAGTTGGCGGTGCGCTTGGTGGGCGTCCCGCAGCCGACGCACTCGCCGATGACCCGCGCGTGGTCGGAGAAATCGACGGAGCCACGGCCGTCGAACACGTACAGCGAGCCGTCCCAGAGGCCGTCATCGCCGTACTTCTCGCCGTAGCGGACGATACCGCCCTCGAGCTGGTAGACCTCGCCGAAGCCACGGGCCGTCATCAGGCTCGACAGCACCTCGCAGCGGATCCCGCCGGTGCAGTAGGTCACGACGGGTTTGCCCTTCAGGTCGTCGTAGGCACCGGAGTCGAGAAGCTGCACGAAATCCCGGGTCGTCTCGGTGTCGGGCACGACCGCGCCGCGGAACCGCCCGATCTGCGCCTCGAGGGCGTTCCGGCCGTCGAAGAACACCACGTCGTCGCCACGTTCCTCGATCAGGCCGTGAAGTTCTTCGGGGCTCAGCCGCGTGCCGCCACCGACGACGCCGTGCTCGTCGACCCGCAGCTCCCCCGGGGCTCCGAACGACACGATCTCGTCACGCACCTTGACGCTGAGCTTGGGGAAGTCGAGGCTGCGGCCCTCGGCATCGAGCCCCGTCCCCTCGCTCCATTTGATGTCGGCGTCCGCGAACGGCGTATACGAGCGAAAGGAACGGAGCCATTTCTTCAGGGCCGTGATGTCACCACCGAGCGTGCCGTTGATCCCGTCCTTCGAGATGAGCAGTCGTCCGCGCAGCCCGAGCGCCTCGCCGATGTCGCGCTGCCAGACGCGCACGGCGTCGGGGTCGGCGAGGGGCGTGAAAGCGTAGAAGAGGACGATCTTGGGGGTTGCCACCCAGGAATCCTACGTCGGGTGCGGGTGGTGGGCGGAACCCGCTCAGAGCCGGTCCCTGCGACGCACGACGAGCACGGCGGCGGCGCCGAGCACGAGGAGCCACGCGCACGCGATCGCCGCAGACGCCGCGCCACCGAGCCCCTCGTGCGCGAGACCGGCTGACGACAGGAGCGTCTGCAGGGGCAGCACGTCGGCCAGGGAGGGTGCGATGTCGGCGAGAAGGGCGGCGGGCACGAGCGTCGCCGGGACGACGAACAGCACGAGGATCGGGCTGCGGATCAGCACACCGACGAGGTATCCCCACAGCCCCGCAGCCCCGATCGCCGCCAGAGTCCGCCCGGCCGTCGCGGGAGGGAGCAGCTCTTGGCCCGATGCGACCAGGAAGGCGGTCTCGAGAGCGACGGCGCCGACCCCGCCGAGCAGCAGGCTCGTGAGCAGAGTCGTCGCGGCTCGGACGCCGAAGACGGCGACGGGGCCGCCGTAGAGCTGCGCCCTGGCCAGCACACCCGCCTTGTCGGCGAGCGTCACTCCGAGCGCGCCGAGCACGGCGACGACGAGGATGAGACTGCTGAACACGGACGCGCTCAGTCCCACGGCGACCTCGGCGATGGCGGGCGCGGGCGCGATGCCCAGCTCGGCAGGAAGCGATGCGAGCAGGGAGACGATGAGGAAGAGCATCACGGGCAGGAACGCCCACGGCAGAGGGTCGCCTCGCACCCGTCGGAGCTCCGCAGCGATCGTGCGGACGATCGGACCGCGACCGACCGGCGGCACGGCCGGCGCCGACGTCATCGCGCGCGCCTTCGCACGACCACCACGGCGAGTGCGGTCACGACAGCTGCCCACCCGAGCAGCACGGCGCAGCTCGCGCCCGTGGGCAGGAGACCGTCGATCGGCGCGCCCGTCGCTCCCGCGAACGCCCCGACCGGGAGGAACCTCTCGATCGCCGGCACGGTGAACAGCAGCGGCAGCTCGATCATCGTCGGCAGCAGCAGCACCACGGCGGAGACGACGTAGTAGTTCCGGAAGATCCACCCCAGCGACCCCCCGATCACGGCCCCGGTGGCTGCCACGAAGATCGAACCTCCCACGATGCCCCAGAATGCGCCGTCGAGCTGCAGGTGTCGACCGTATGCGGCGAGCGCGATGCTCGTGACACCGGCCCAGATCGCCGCACCGACCACGCAGAAGACGATGCTCGTGGCCACGCTCGACAGGAGCTTCGCGAGGAAGACACGACGCAGCGAGCCGATCACGATCGTGCGTGACATCGAACGGTAGTAGAACTCCCGCGAGACGGAGTAGCTCCCGAGGTACATCGCGGTGATCCCGATCGAGGCGATGAGTCCGAAGACCATCCTGGTCGCCATGCCGTCGTCGAGTGCGCGCACTCCGTCGAGCGGCGGCCCCATGGTCAGCAGGAGGACCGGGATGAGGATCACGAAGGAGCCGACGCCGAGCATCGCGAGGCCGCTGATGCTGCGGAGCAGTTCGCTTCTGAGCACGTCAGGCATTGCGACGACCCCCTGCGGCGGCGTCGATCAGATCGAAGTACCCCTCCTCGAGCGAGGAGTCCCCTCCGCGGGTCAACGAGTCCAGCGGCCCCCGGAACAGCACGGTGCGACGCATCACGACGACCTCGTCGACGCTCTGCTCGAGTTCGGCCAACTGATGGCTGGAGACGAGGACGCTGCCTCCACGCGCCGCGAAGTTCCGGAGGAATCCACGGAGCCAGCGGATCCCGCCGGGGTCGAGGCCGTTCGCCGGCTCGTCGAGCACCAGCAGCTCGGGATCGCCGAGCAGGGCAGTCGCGAGTCCCAGTCGCTGGAGCATCCCGGTCGAGTACTTCTTCACCCGCTTGCCGGCGTGCGCCGTGAGGTCGACCTGCTCCAGCACCTCGTCGACCCTCGAGCGCGGCGCGCCCAGAGCGAGCCGGTAGATGTCGAGATGCCGCGCGGCGGTGATCCCCGTCTCGAAGCCCAGCCCGTCCATGTGCACACCGACTCGCCTGGCGGGATTGGGGAGCGCCGCGAAGTGCTCCCCGAACACTCGCGCCGACCCCGCTGTGGGATGGAGCAGTCCGACCAGCCCCCGCATCGCGGTGCTCTTCCCGGCCCCATTCGGGCCGAGCAGTCCGACCACGGATCCGGCCTCCACAGTGAAGGTCAGGTCTTGCACGACGGTATCGCCGCCATAGGACTTGGTGAAGCCGTCGAAGGTCACGACTGCGGTCATGGGTTCACTCCTTGCGTGAGAGGACGGGAGACGGGGACACGACCGATCAGTCGATCCGCATGGCGGTGGATGGGGGCGATCAGCTCGGGATGCGCGCCTCCGTCGGCGCGGGTGAGGAGCTTGGTGAGCGCGTACAGCTGTGCGACGACGCCGTCGTCGGTCTCGAGGTCGTCGCGGAACCGTCGCGCGATCTCGTCGGCGACAGCGGGCACTCCGAGCGAATGGGCCAGGAGGAAAGCGGCGTCGTATCCCCGCGGCGCCAGGCCCCACGCTTCCCAGTCCACGATCGCGAGCGGGGCCGTGTGGATGTTGTTCCAGTGGAGATCGCCGTGACACGACACCCAACGCCCCGGGTCGGTGTCGATCTCACAGCCGAAGAAGACGGCGATGCGTCGGCGGATGCCGACGGGGTCGAGGGACATGCGCGTCGTCGGAGTGGCGGCGACTCCGGCCAGTGCCTGCTCCAGATCAGACCACCACCCCGCATCCACAGCCGGGCCGTCGCGCAGTTCCGGCGTCGCCGCAGCAGGGGTGCCCGGCACCGCAGTCATCAGCTCCGCCCGAAGCAGGAGCGCTCCTTCGGTCTGCTCTCGCACATCCAGGAACAGGGGTTTGACGCCGATGTGGATCGCTCCGGCATCCTGGTTCCCCGTCCACCACGGTCCTCGAGCCCACTCGGCGCGCGCCCACACGATGCGGAGCCAGAGCACATCGCCTCCGCGTTGCACCGCCGAGCCGATCGAACGGTCATGCCAACCGTGGACGGGTTCACCGATCGCCCGTACCTCCAGCTCGGTCGCCATGCGCGCCAGTGCCTGGCGCAGCATCCGGCGCACATCATTCTCCGGTGCGCTCGGCGGGATACCGGCATTCATCGGTGCTCCGATCCGAGCGCGGCCACCGGTCGGGCCAGGAAGGCTTGCCAGAGCCAGACGGCGATGTTCGTCGCACGCGAGTCAGAGAACGTCGCCCTCCCGTACGGGGGCAAGGTCTCCGCCGTTTCGACTTCTGTCAGGCCCCTCGTCCAGGCGGGCGTGGTCAGGCCGGAGGCGCTCACGGGCACGAGTGCGGCGAGGTCGACCCCGTCGTCATGCTCGGCGGATCCGCTGCCGACGGTCGCGTTGCCCAGTGGATGGCGCAGGACGATGCCGTTGCTCTCCAGCGTCACCGCCGTGCCCACCGCCGGCAGTTCCGCTGAGGTACTCGCCACCAGACGGACGCCCTCGCCATCGGCCGCGAACCCGACCTGATGAGCGGGCTGCATCGGGACGAGGAACAGGATCGCTCCTGCCACCGCGATGATCGCACCGAGGGACACGGCTGTCCGCCGCGCATCCGGCCGACGGCCGTGTAACGCACGGACACCCCGGATGAGCGCGGCGGCTGCCACGGCGATCACGACTGCCACGGTGAGCAGATAGGCGATGGCGGGCACGACCCCGAGGCCGGCGACCATCGACGAGGAGCGGTAGAGCACCAGTCCGACCAGCACGACCGGGAAGAGCCGACAGGTGACGCCGTACGCGACCAGCCAGCCTCGCCGCGTCGAACCTGACCCGCCGACAGCCATCGTCCGGTCAGCCTTCATGGTCCCGAACAGCATCGCGCCGAGAGTCTCTCCCGCCGCGTGCATGGCATGGCGCCGCAGATGCGGATGGTCCAGCGCCGACATCAGCGCCAGATAGCCGTCGAGCTGCACGAAGGGCAGCAGGTTGAGCACGGTGATCATGAGGCACGAGAGCCCGTACAGCACGAGCGCGGCGTGCAGCATCGGATCTGTGAAGAAGCGCGCGAGGACGATGCTCGCCGCTGCGCAGAGCAGGTGCACCGCGGGCCCGGCGAGCGCGACGGCCACACGCCGTCCGCGCCGTCCCAACCGCCAGCCGTCGGTGACGTCGCAGAAGAAGGCGGGGGCGAGGTAGAACAGCATGGCTCCGATGCGCCGGGGCGACCCGCCGAAATGGCTGAGGACGGCACCGTGCCCGAGCTCGTGCACGACCGTGGTGAGGACGATCGCCACGCTCAGCCCGATCACGACGGGCAGCGGCACGGGATGATCGAGAACCCCGACGATGTCGTCGGTGCTGAGGAGACCGACGACGAACCCTGCGAGCACGATGGCCAGGAACACGACCGCGCCGGGAGCCTCCACGGCGACTCGGGTGATCGGGCGGAGCGCGGCGAAGAGACGGGCCGGGTCTCCGATGCTGAACTGCACGGTGAGCGGGGGCTGGAACCGCCAACGGGAACCTCGGTCGAGCCGACGGTCGCGGTCTCCCCGCTGCGCGTCTGTGCGCAGGAGACCGGCGTCGGCGAGGCGACGCGCAACTCCCCCGACATCGTCAGACGTCCACGGTTCGCCGAGCTCCTGAGCGATCTGCGACACCGTCCGCACCCCGGTGAAGTGCCGTGCGACGGTGGCAACCGACTCGGAGATCCGGGCCTTGGGCACTCGGTCACGCGCGATGATCCAGGCGCCCTCCGCGTCTGCCGGCGCATCGACGGAGACACGCACCCCGAGCTCCGGTCGAGCCGAAGCCGGGAACACCGTCATCGGAAGCTCGCTCGTCATCGGACGCACTCGAGCATGGACAGGCTCTGCGACCCGTCTGCGAGACGGACCGGGAAGGCATCGCGCACGCGCAACCCCGCGGTGCTCAGCTCTGCACGCAGCTGCGTCTCATCGAGAAGGTTCACCCGCGAGGCGAACACTTCTGTAGTGCGCACTCCTGCCTGCCGACGCAGGTGCAGCACGCTCACATCTCGGTGGCCGGCCGTCGAGTCGACCTGCTCATCCAGGATCACGACCTCGACAGGGTCCGCGTTCAGCGGCACGAGCCGCGTCTCGGCTCCGCCCGTATAGGCGCCGGTCGAGTGGACCGAGACGAGGAAGACACCATCGGGCGCCAGGTGCGCGCGCACAGCCTCGAGCATCGTCCGACGCCGGGGTGGAGGCAGCAACGTGATCGAGGTCGCCGCCAGCACGATGAGTCCGAACGACCCATCGACGTCGAACGCGCTCATGTCTCCGAGCACGGGAAGAACCTTCGCACCCGCGCGCTGGGCGCGTCCCTCAAGCAGCTCGAGCATGCGCGGCGAACTGTCGAGCGCGACCGTCTCACGTCCCAGGCGACCGAGCGCGACAGTGAGTCGACCGCTGCCGCACGCGAGTTCGAGGATCCTCCCCTCGGTGCGCCGGCCGATACGGAGTATCTCGCGCACCTCGCTGTCGTCACCACGGGTCATCGCGTCGTACACCTCCGAACCTCGCTCGCTGTAGAGGTCGGTGACGACGGCGTGCGGTTCGAGGACGGCGAGCAGCCGCGCCATCGACGAGGTCAGGCGAGAATCGGTCATGCGGACTCCTTGTCTGGGCGGGCAGGCG